>NZ_JBVJCO010000027.1:122841-142036 GCF_055588525.1 Kitasatospora sp. NPDC041988 | reverse complement strand
TGGGACGGGGTTGGGGTCGTTTTCCTCTCCCCCCTCTTTGTTGTTTGGTTGCCCCCCACCGCCCGAGAGGGGAGGGGGGGGGGCGCTTGCTCGGGCCCCCCCCCCCCCCCCCACGCCGCCCAGTAGCGGCCCGCCGTAGCGGCCCGCAACACCAGCCCGTACGAAAGGGGCCCGGAACGCATCCGTTCCGGGCCCCTTCGGCCGTCCTGGCCGTCCTGGCCGTCCGGTCAGCCGCCCACCCGGCTCGTGGGCGCGGCGGCGTCCTTGAGGCCCAGCGCGGGCAGCTGCACCGGCCGGGCCTGTGCGGCGAAGGCGGCCACCGGCGCGCTGCTCGCGTTCCACTGCGGCTGTGCGGTGCCGCCGGCGTCCGCCTTGCGCACCTGGAGCACCTCGGCCTGCCCGGCCCGGCGCAGCAGGATGCTCTTGGGCGGCCCGGACTCCGGGTCGACCCAGAGCTCGTTGCCGCCGAACTCGCAGTCCAGCACCAGGATGTCGTCCGGCTTGCCATCGGAGGTGGCCCGGAAGGCGACCCCGGCCCGCCGGTAACCGGTGAACCGGCTGCGGCTGAAGGTGACGGACTCCCCGGCGAGTTCGTGGTGGGCGGTGGCGACCGCGAAGTCGCTCTGCCCGGCGGCGTCGATCAGCAGCCCGTCGAACAGGCTGCCCTTCTCCCGGCCGAGCGAGTGCAGCTCCACTCCCCCGGCGGCGTTGCCGTACAGCACGCTGGCGGTGTAGTCGAAGTCGTTGAGGTAGGCGCCGTGCTCGATGCCCCAGCCACCGTTGTGGTAGGCCGCGAACTCGGTGACCACGTGATGGTGCTGGGCGTTCAACCAGACGAAGATCCCGTCCTGCAGGTTGTTGTGGGCCAGGCAACGCTGGAAGGTCCAGACCCCCTCGCTGTTCTCCGGCCACTCGAAGCCGGACGCCCCGTTGGCGCCCTGGACGCCGACGGCCACGCAGTCCAGCGCCTTGCCGCCGGTGCCGGCGCCCAGGTTGAAGCCGGTGAGCCGGTAGGCGCGCGGATTGGGCTCCAGCACGGTGCGGGAGGCGACGCAGGACTCGTAGACGATGTCGTCGGACGGCTGCTGCGGGGTGCGGGTGTCCAGCGGGCCGTCCCACCAGTAGGCGTCCTCCCAGGTGTCGTGGCTGATGCAGCTGCGGAAGGTGATGCCGTGGCTGGCGTGCGGGACGTACGCGTGGTTGCCGGCGTCGCGGACCACCACACCCTCGACCACGGTGCCGCGGGTGGCGTCCCCGAGCAGGTGGAAGTGGAGCCCGTACCGGCCGAGGACGGGGGCGGTGACCGGGACGGCGCCGTCCGGGCCCTTCCAGGTCTCCTTGGTCTCGGCGCGCGGGCCGACCCAGCGCAGGGCTGCGTGCCGGACGTCGGCCCGGCGGGAGCTGGTGACGTGGACGTGCGCCCGGCCCTTGGTGGTGCCCTCGACCCGGACGCTGCGGGTCAGGTTGAGCACCTCGGCGCCGACGGTGACGCCCCCTCCGGCCGCCACCCGCGGGTGGGCGTACTTGAGCGGTGCCGCCAGGGTGACGGTGGATCCGCTGACGGACCGGACGGAGACGAGGTCGTAGCGGGCGGAGAAGCCCTCCTCGTCCGGCGGGCCGGTCGGGGTGACGGCCAGTTCGTCGCCGGGCTGCCAACCGGCGGGCGGGGCGGCCAGGGTGAGGCTGGTGTCGCCGGCCCGCAGCTCGCCGGCGGCGCGGACCCAGGCGGTCCTGGCGGCGCCGTCCAGCCGCAGGTACCCGGCGCCGGTGACCCAGAGTCCGACGTCGGTGTCGACCACCTTCATGCCGTCGCCCTGGAACCGCTTCTCGTCGACGGCCGGGAAGCGCAGGGTGTGCACGGCGGCGCCGTCGGGGGCGAGGGCGAGGGTGCCGCGGACCTCCACGTTGCCCGCCGAGGCGAGGGTGACGGTGCGGTCGGCGGCGAAGGTCAGCGCGCCTGACGGCTCGACCAGCAGCGAGGCGACGGTGGCGTCGGTGTCGAGCAGCACCTTGTCGGTGATCCGGACGGCGCTCTGCGGGCCGGGCACCTTGCCGCCCCAGCCGGCCGGGTCGGACCAGCGGCGGCCGCCCTGGTCGACGGTGGGCGCCGCGGCGGGCTGCCCGGGTGCGGCGGGGGTGCCGTCCGGGGTGCCGGCGGGCGGCGGCGCGCCGTGGCCCATCCCCGCCGCGTCCGGGTCGGTCCCGGCCGCGGCGGAGCCGCCGGCGGCCGCGACGGGTTCGGCCGGGCCGCCCAGCGAGCGGCGCAGGACCTCCTCGCCGCTGACCGCCGCGAACACCGTGCCGACGGCGAGCCAGCGCAGCATCGTCCGGCGGCGTACGGGAGTTCGCGGATCGGCGGGCGGGATGTCCGGTCTGCGGCGTTTTGCCCGGCGGTACACCCGGCGGCGCTCTTCCGCCGGACGGCTCGCGTCCGGCTCCTCGTCCATGGCCATCGTTGCGTAGCCCTCCCCCCAGACGGCTGCGTCAGTCCTGACCCTCTGAAGCATAGGCAGTTGCGTTGACCCCGACGGGCGTTGCGCGAAAACGGTCATTTCTGATCATGGTGGACAGCCATCCGACACCCCTCCCGCAAACCGTGACGAGCGTCACACATGTTTGCGGTTTGAACTTAAGTCTGCTTAACGTGCTCCCCGTTCGTGGCCACACGGACCCAGCTCATCCGCAACGCCGAGTCCTGCCGTCGGGTGCGCTGGCAGCTAGAAAACGCACCACGGCAGGAGCGGGGGAACCACAGGTAAGTCGCCCCGGACCGGTCCGCGTACCGGTTCAGGGCTAGGGGTGAAGCCGCGTCCACAGCGCGGCCGGGCAACTCCAGCCCGAATCCGACAGCTCACCTCGCAGGCGTGGGAGAGGACCGCATCTTCATGCTGCCCACCAACGGCACCCGCCTGTCCGGCCGTACCCGTCGCGCGATCGCCACCCTCGGCGTCGTCGGCATCGGCCTCACCGTCCCCTGCCTGACCTCCGGCACCGCCTCCGCCGCCTCCGTCGCCACCTGGGACAAGGTCGCCCAGTGCGAGAGCACCGGCAACTGGAGCATCAACACCGGCAACGGCTTCTACGGCGGCCTCCAGTTCACCAACAGCACCTGGGCCGAGTTCGGTGGCACCGCGTACGCGGCCCGCGCCGACCTCGCCACCAAGGACCAGCAGATCGCGATCGCCGAGAAGGTGCTCGCCGTCCAGGGCCCCGGCGCCTGGCCCGTCTGCTCCGTCCAGGCCGGTCTGACCAAGGGCGGCACCCCCGCCGCCGTCGACACCACCACCGCCGCCAAGCCCGCCGCGCAGACCCCGGCCCCGGCCGCCAAGCCGGCCACCCAGGCGCAGCCCCAGGCCGCCGCCAAGCCGGCCGCGCCGAAGGCCGACCGGGCCCCGGCCTCCACCGACTCCGCCAAGCCGCAGGGCGACCAGAACTGGTCGCAGAAGTGGCAGGACAAGGCCGACGACTACACCGTGGTCGCCGGCGACTGGCTCTCCTCGATCGCCGACAAGAACCACGTCCAGGGCGGCTGGGAGCGGCTGTACGAGCTCAACCGCTCCACCCTGGCCGACGGCCCGCACGTCATCTACCCGGGCCAGCACCTGACCTTCGGTGACCGCGCCAAGGACCAGGCCTCGGACGAGTCCGGCAAGAACTTCGACTGGTTCAACCGGTCCTCCGGCAACTCCGGCCAGGCCGCCGCCGGCACCGCCGCCGCCAAGCCGGCCGCGCAGACCCAGGCCGCCAAGCCGGCCGCCCAGGCCCAGACCCAGGCGCCCGCCCAGGCCGCCACCGGCAGCATGGCCGCCGCGGTCGCCTTCGCCGAGTCGAAGGTCGGCCAGGCGTACGTCTACGGCGGCACCGGCAACGGCGGCTGGGACTGCTCCGGCCTGACCCAGGCCGCGCTGCGCGCCGCGGGCATCTCCGTCCCGCGCGTCGCCGCCGACCAGGCCGCCGCCTCCACCCACGTCTCGCTGGACGCCCTCAAGCCGGGCGACCTGCTGTTCTGGTCCAACAACGGCCAGGACTCCGGCGTGTACCACGTCGCGATCTACATCGGCGACGGCAAGTACGTCGAGGCCGCCAACCCGAGCGCGGGCGTGCGCACCCAGACCATCGCCAACTGGGCCCCGGACTTCGCCGGCCGGGTCTGACCCACAAGCGGCTCCCGAGCCGACACCGGTACGCCGAAGCCCCCGGGGAGAGTCTGGTCGCTCCCCCCGGGGGCTTCGGCCTGCCCTCCCCACGGCGGCGAGCGGGACGGCGGAGGCCGTGGTGGAATCAGCGCGCAGCGGGCATGCTGCTGCTTCGCACCCGAGAAGGAGTCTCCATGGCCCAGGTCACCGTCACGCTCGACGCCAATCTCGCCATCGACGTGATGATGCTCGCCGGCACCAGGAACCCGCAGGACGCCGTCGAGCTGGTCCTGCGCGACTACCTGGCCCGGGGCCGGCGCACGGAGACCAGGACCGGCGACGCCGCCGACGGCCGGCGGGTCAGCCCGGACCGCCCGACCGCCCAGGAGGGCTGAACGACGCAACGACCGGGGCCCGGAGAGCGGATTGCTCTCCGGGCCCCGGTCGTCGTCGTTCAGCGGGCGCCGGCGCCCGTGGAGCCGCGCATCACCAGCTCCGGCTGGAACATGAACTCCCCGCGCTGGGCGGCGTTCCCGCCCACCTCCTCCAGCAGGGCGTCGACGGCCGCGGTGGCCATCGCCTCGACCGGCTGGCGGATGGTGGTCAGCGGCGGCTCGGTGAACGCTATCAACGGCGAGTCGTCGAAGCCGACCACCGAGACGTCGTGCGGCACCGAGAGCCCGCGCTGGCGCACCGCGCGTATCGCGCCGAGCGCCATCATGTCGCTGCCGCAGACGATCGCCGTGCAGCCCTTGTCGAGCAGCGCGCCGGCCGCCGCGTGCCCGCCCTCCACGCTGAACAGCGTGTGGTGGACCAGCGCCTCGGCCTCCTCCTGCGTCTTGCCGAGCACCTCGCGCATGGCCGCGGTGAAGCCCTCGATCTTCCGCAGCACCGGCACGTACCGGCGCTGCCCGACGGCCAGGCCGATCCGCTCGTGGCCGAGTTCGGCCAGGTGCTGGACGGCCATCCACATCGCGGCCCGGTCGTCCGGCGAGATGAACGGCGCGTCGATCTTCTCGCTGAAGCCGTTGATCAGTACGAACGGCACCTGCCGGCCGGTCAGCCTGGCGTACCGGTCGTGGTCGGCGGTGGTGTCCGCGTGCAGGCCGGAGACGAAGACGATGCCCGCCACGCCCCGGTCGACCAGCATCTCCACCAGTTCGTCCTCGGTGGAGCCTCCGGGCGTCTGGGTGCAGAGCACCGGCGTGAAGCCGTGCCGGCTCAGCACCTGCTCGATCACCTGCGCGAGCGCGGGGAAGATCGGGTTGCTCAGTTCCGGGGTGATCAGCCCGATCAGGCCCGCGCTGCGCTGGCGCAGCCGGGTCGGCCGCTCGTAGCCGAGTACGTCCAGCGCCGCCAGCACGGTCTGCCGGGTGGTGGCGGAGACGTTCGCCTTGCCGTTGAGTACGCGGGAGACGGTGGCTTCGCTGACCCCCGCCTGCGCCGCGATGTCTGAGAGTCGCGCCGTAGTCACGGTCCCAGAGCCTATTGCAACCACGTCAGACCGCCCACCAGTCGGTGCTGTCCGGAGCGAGCACCGTCTCTCCGCCGTCCACCACGGCGTCCGCGGAGGAGAGCAGCAGTCGGCCGGGGGCCGGTATCCGGACCGGCTCGGCGGTGGTGTTGACGGTGCAGACGAAGGAGCCGCGGCGGAACGCCAGGGTGCCCTCGGGGCTGTCCAGCCACTCCACGCCGGTGCCGGCGCCGAGGTCGGCCTGTGCGCGGCGGACGGCCAGCGCGCTGCGGTACAGCTCCAGCGTGGACGTCGGGTCGCCGGTCTGCGCCTCGACGCTGAGCTGCGCCCACTCGGCGGGCTGCGGCAGCCAGCTCGGGCCGCCGGCGGCCGGGCCGAAGCCGTACGGGGCCTCGGTGCCGGACCACGGGATCGGGACGCGGCAGCCGTCGCGGTAGCCGTCCTGGCCGGCCTGGCGGAAGAACGACGGGTCCTGGCGGACCTCGTCGGGCAGGTCGGTGACGTCCGGCAGACCGAGCTCCTCGCCCTGGTAGACGTAGGCGGAACCGGGCAGCGCGAGCATCAGCAGGGTGGCGGCGCGGGCCCGGCGCAGGCCGAGTTCGCGGTCACCGGCGGTGCGGATCTGGGTGCCGAGGCCGGGCGGGTTGGCGAACCGGGTGGCGTGCCGGGTGACGTCGTGGTTGGAGAGCACCCAGGTGGTGGGGGCGTCGACCGGGCGCATCGAGTCGAGCGAGAGGTCGATCACCCCGCGCAGCTCGGCGGCGTCCCAGGAGGTGCCCAGGTACTGGAAGTTGAAGGCCTGGTGCAGCTCGTCGGGGCGCACGTAGTTGGCAGTGCGCTGGACGGTCGGGGTCCACGCCTCGGCGACGCCGATCCGCTGGCCCGGGTACTCGTCCAGGATCTTGCGCCAGCTGCGGTAGATCTCGTGCACGCCGTCCTGGTCGAAGAACGGCATGACGTCGTTGCCGAGCAGCTTGAGCTGGTCGCCGCCGCCGAGGTCGGGCAGGCCGGGGGCCTTCACCAGGCCGTGCGCGACGTCGATCCGGAAGCCGTCGACTCCCATGTCCAGCCAGAACCGCAGGATCGAGCGGAATTCGTCGGCGACGGCCGGGCTGTCCCAGTTGAAGTCGGGCTGCTCGGGGGCGAACAGGTGCAGGTACCAGTCGCCGGGGGTGCCGTCCGGGTTCTGCGAGCGGGTCCAGGCCGGGCCGCCGAAGATGGACTCCCAGTCGTTGGGCGGCAGTTCGCCGTTCTCGCCCTTGCCGGGACGGAAGTGGTAGCGCTCGCGCAGCGGGGACGCAGGACCCTCGCGCAAGGCACGCTGGAACCACTCGTGCTGGTCGGAGGAGTGGTTGGGGACGAGGTCCACGATGATCCGCAGGCCCAGCGCGTGGGCGTCGCGGATCAGCCCGTCGGCGTCCAGCAGGGTGCCGAACATCGGGTCCACCGCGCGGTAGTCGGCCACGTCGTAGCCGGCGTCGGCCTGCGGCGAGGCGTAGAACGGCGAGAGCCAGACGGCGTCCACCCCGAGGTCGCGCAGGTACGGCAGGCGGCTGCGGATGCCGGGCAGGTCGCCCATGCCGTCACCGTTGGAGTCGGCGAAGCTGCGCGGGTACACCTGGTAGATGACCGCGTCCCGCCACCAGCCTCTGGACGCGCCGGCGCTGGCCTTGTGAGCGGTGGCGTCGGCGGCGGGCCGGGAGGTGTCGGCCAGGTTCTGGGTCATGGACGGTATCCCTTGGGACTAGAGAGCGGCAGGTCAGGACTTGGAGGCACCGGCGGTCAGGCCGGTGACCAGGTGACGCTGCACCAGGTAGAAGAGAGCCGAGGACGGGATCGCGATCAGCACTGCGGTCGCCGCCATCAGGTTCCACTGGGCGTCGTGCTCGCTGACGAAGGTCTGCAGGCCGACGGCCAGGGTGTACTTGTCGGAGCTGAGCATGAAGGTGGAGGCGAAGGCCACCTCGGCCCAGGCGGTCAGGAAGGAGTAGAACGCGGCCACCGCCAGGCCCGGCCGGGCGAGCGGCAGTACCAGCCGCCAGAAGGTGCCGATCGGGGTGAGCCCGTCGACCCGGCCGGCCTCGTCGATCTCCACCGGGATGGTGTCGAAGTAGCCCTTCAGCAGCCAGGCGCAGTACGGCACGGTGGTCGTCGAGTAGACCAGGATCAGGCCGGCGTAGCTGTCCAGCAGGCCGAGCTCGGAGAGGATCGTGTACATCGGCACGATCAGTACCGCGATCGGGAACATCTGCGTGACCAGCAGCGACCACATCAGCGGCTTGTGACCGGGGAAGCGCATCCGGGAGACGGCGTAGCCGGTGGTGGCGGCGATCAGCACGCCGAACACCGTGGTCACGCCGGAGACCAGGAAGGCGTTGCCGAACCAGGTGAAGAAGTCGGTGTCGAACAGCACCGTGCGGTAGTTCGACAGCGTCATCTTGTCGAGGATCTCGCCGGGGTGGAGGTAGTCCGTCTTGTCCGGGCCGAGCGAGACGTAGAGGATCCAGACCACCGGGAACAGCGCGATCAGGCTGGCCAGGGTCAGGGTGCCGTGCGCCAGCGCCTTGCCGAGCGGGCTGGACTCACCGCGACGACGGGACTTGACCGGCTTGGCGGCCGCCGCCGGGGCGGCGAGGGCGGTGGGTCGTTCGGTGGTGGTGCTCATCGGGGTTACCTGCCTTCGTGGGTCGCTTGGTTACCGGTCGGCGTCAGCCGTTGGCCTGCTCGTTGCGGGCGAGCCAGCGCCGGTAGAAGGAGGTGAAGACGATGAGGATGGACAGCAGGATCACGCCGTACGCGGCGGACTGCGCGTAGTCCCGGGGCTGCTGGCCGAAGCCGAGCCGGTAGGCCCAGGTGACCAGCAGCTGGGCGTCGGGCGCGCCGTTGGCGCCGAACAGCAGGAAGATGACGGCGAACTGGTTGAACGTCCAGATCACGCCGAGCAGCACCACGGTCGAGGAGACGGTGCGCAGCCCCGGCAGGGTGACGTGGCGGAACCGCTGCCAGGCGGTGGCGCCGTCCATCTCGGCGGCCTCGTACAACTCGGCCGGGATCGACTGCAGGCCGCCGAGCAGCGAGATCATCATGAACGGCACGCCGACCCAGGTGTTGACCAGGATCGCGGCGGCCTTCTGCGCCAGCGGGTCGTCCAGCCAGCCGGGTTCGGGCAGGTGCAGGGCGGAGAGCAGACCGTTGACGGCGCCGCCGTCGGCGAGCATCAGGCGCCAGGAGAAGACGGTGACGAAGGTCGGCACGGCCCAGGGCAGGATGAGCAGCATGCGGTAGACCGCGCGGCCGCGCAGCTTCTGGTTGAGCAGCAGGGCGAGGCCGAGGCCGATGGTGTAGTGCAGGCAGACGCAGAGCGCCGTCCAGGCGATGGTCCAGACGAAGTGCGACCAGAAGCGGTCGTACGAGCCCGGGCCCCAGAGGATGTCGGCGTAGTTGTCGAAGCCGACGAAGTGGTAGCTGGCCGGGATCTCGTTGACGCCGATCTTGCGGGCGGCGTTGAGGCTGTTGGCGTCGGTGAGGGTGAGCCAGATGCCCTCGGCGAGCGGGTAGAGCACCAGTGCGCCGAGCACCAGCACGACCGGCGCGATCATCGCGTAGGCGTACCAGTGCTTGGCGTACGAGCGCTTGAGGCGCTCCATCAGGCCCGGACGCGGATCGCGCTCCCGGCTGCCCTGGCCGGTGGCGCCCTGCACGGCGACTGACATTTTCGACACCTTCTCGGGGAGGTCCGCCGCCTCGCTACGGCGACTGCTGCTACGGGTCCGGCCGTCCGGCCCGCCGGGGAGGTGGCGGCGGGCCGGACGGCTTGGGGTCTGTCGTCAACAGGCCCCGCAGGGGTGTTACTTCGCGAAGCCCGGGAGCAGCTTGGCGTAGTCGGTGGCGACGGTGTTCAGGCCGTCCTGGGTGCCGGTGCCCTGGACCACCTTGCCGAGGTTGGTGCCCAGCGAGGCGAACAGCGAGCTGTACTCGGGCAGTTCGGGGCGCGGCTTGGCGCTGGTGAGCACGGCCTGGAAGCCGGCGATGCCGGGGTCGGCCTTGACCTCGGGGGTGAAGGCGTCGGCGCGGGTCGGCAGGGTCGAGTTCTTCTGCGCGATGAACGACTCGCTCTCGGCGGAGGTCATGAAGGCGGCGAACTTCTCGGCCGCGGCCTTGTGGGCCTTGTCCGATCCGGCGTAGACGGAGATGTTGTGGCCGCCGGTGGGGGCGCCGGCCTTGCCCGCGGAGCCGGCCGGGACGGGGGCGATGCCGAGGTTGGTCTTGTCGGCGAACGCGGTGCCCTTGTAGATGTTGGTGATCTCCCAGGGGCCCTGGATGATCGCCGCGACCTTGCCGCTGTTGAAGGCGTCCATCATGTGCGCGTAGGCGTCGGTGGTGACGTCGGCCTTGGCGGTGCCCGGCGAGGTGAACATCGTCTTGTACGCCTCGATGCCCTTGACGGCCTCGGGCGAGGTGATGGTGATCTTCTTGCCGGCGGCGTCGACGGTGTCGGTGCCCTCGCCGAACAGGAACGGCATCGCGTAGTAGCCGTCGGCGGCCTTCAGCCAGAAGCCGTCCACACCGGCCTTCTCCTTGACGGCGGCCGCGGCGGTCTTCAGCTCGTCCCAGGTCTTGGGGGCGGCGGTGATGCCGGCCTTGGCGAAGAGCTCCTTGTTGTAGAGCAGGCCCAGGGTGTCGGTGACCAGCGGGACGCCGTAGAGCTTGCCCTCGTACTTGGCCTGCTGGACGAGGCTGGGCTGGAAGGCGGCGGCGTCGGCGGCGGCCGGGGTGCCGTCCAGCGGCTCCAGGAAGCCGGCCTTGGCGAAGGCGGCGGTCCAGCCGACCTCGGAGCGGAACACGTCCGGAGCGCCCTTGGCCCCCATGGCGGTCTGGAGCTTGTTCTGCGCCTGGTCGAACGGCACGTTGACGAAGTCGACCTTGACGTTCGGGTTGGCCTCTTCGAACTTCTTGACGAGGGCCTGGTAGTTCGGCGCCTCGTTGGTGGCGTTCGACGTGTCCCAGTAGGTGAGGGTGACCGGCCCGTCGGCCTTGCCGTCCGAGCTGGAGCCGCTGCTGCCACAGGCAGCCATCGAGACCGCGAGGGCCACAACGAGGGCAGAGGCCGCGATGCCACGCCGCATGAGAACTCCTTGGGAGGGGTGGGGGTGCCCGAGATGTTGGGAGACAGGCGCATAATGGCTGCCTCGTGCCGACCGCACCGTTGCTGCCGTCGGGCTCGGAAGGAAGTTAACAGCGGCGCAATCATCACCGAAAGTCCTTGCAGCAAGTTTCTGCAAGAAATGGGGATCGTTACGCCCGCGTGTCCTGGACGTGGCCGCACGGTAGTTGACAGGCGACACTCATGCCGCCGTTTGTCCGGTTCGCCCCGATCTGGGCCGCTGCCATTAATACGCTGCGTTGCGGAAAGGCCTTGCAGCAGACTGGTCCCCATGCGTATCAGAGTCGCCACCCGGGAAGAACTGCCACTGCTGGGCGAGCTGGAACGGGCCGCCGGGGCGCCGTTCGCCGCCATCGGGATGCCGGAGATCGCCGAGGACGACCCGCCCACCGTCGACGAGCTGGCGCACTACCTCGACGAGGGCACCGTGCTGGTCGCCCCGGCCGAGGACGGCGGCGCGCCCGTCGGGTACCTGCTGGCCGAGCCGGTGGACGGCGCGCTCCACATCGAGCAGGTCTCCGTCCACCCCGACCACGCCCGCCGCCGCATCGGCCGGGCACTGATCGAGCACCTGGCGGCGGGCACCGACGCGCCCGCCCTCACCCTCACCACCTTCGCCGACGTCCCGTGGAACGCCCCCTACTACGCCCGCTGCGGCTTCCGGCCGCTCGACGACGCCGAGGTCACCCCCGGCCTGCGGGAGATCCGCCGCCGGGAGGCCGAGCACGGGCTCGACCGCTGGCCCCGGCTCTGCATGCGCATGGAGCTGCGCCAGGGCGTGCCTGACGAGTCCCGGCCGGCGCGCGGCGTCAGCGCACGCCCTCACTGACCCCCAGCCGCAGCACGGTGGTCGAGCGGAACTCCTCCCCCGGCCGCAGCTCGGTGCTCGGGAAGGCCGGGTGGTGCGGCGAGTCGGGGAAGTGCTGGGTCTCCAGCGCGATCCCGGCGAACGGCCCGTACGGCACACCGCTCGCGCCGGTCACGGCGCCCTGGAACTTGTTGGCGGTGTAGACCTGCACGCCCGGCTCGGTGGTCAGCACCTCCAGGGTGCGGCCGCTGGCCGGGTCCTCCAGCAGCGCCGCCCGGGCCGGGGTGCCGTCGGCCGGGCGCGGGCGGAGCACCCAGTTGTGGTCGTAGCCGCCGGGCCCGGTCAGCTGCGGGTGCTCGTCGTGCACCGACTTGCCGATCGGCCGCGCGGTGGTGAAGTCGAACGGCGTGCCGGCCACCGGCTCCGTCCGCCCGTACGGGATCTGCCGGTGGTCGGCCGGGGTGTACTCGTCGGCGTCCAGGGTGAGCAGGTGGCCGAGGATGTCGCCGCTGCCCTCGCCGGCGAGGTTGAAGTACGCGTGGTTGGTGAGGTTGAGGACGGTCGGCTTGCTGGTGGTCGCGCGGTAGCCGATCACCAGCTCACCGGCGGCGCTCAGCGTGTAGTCGACGGTGACGTCGAGCGCGCCGGGGAAGCCCTGGTCGCCGTCCGGGCTGTGCAGGTGCAGCCGGACGCCGTCGGGCAGCGGCTCGGCCTCCCACATCCGGTGCGCGAAGCCGTCCGGTCCGCCGTGCAGGGTGACGCCGCCGCCGGTCGGGGCGAGCGGGTGCTCCTCGCCGTCGATGGTCACCTTGCTGGCGTCGATGCGGTTGGCGTACCGGCCGACGACCGTGCCGTAGTGCCGGCCCGGGCCGAGGATCTCGGCGAGCCGGTCGCCGGCGAGCAGCAGCTGCGCGGACCTGCCGGTGCGGTCGGGGGCGGTGAGGGTGTGCAGGGTGGCGCCGAGGGTGAGCACGCTCGCCTCGTACGGGCCGGCCCGCAGCGTCCAGCGCTCGATCGCGGCGCCGGCGCCCGACGGTTCGAGGGGTTCGCGCCGCACGCTGGTCTCCTGCGACCCGTTCGCCGGGGGCGTCGCCATGGCCTGCTCCTCACTGGCGGCCGCGGCGCACCGCGACCCCCTGGTACCGGGTCCGTCAGGGGCTCGCGGCCCCGTGGGCCAGCGTAGTCAGCGGGGCAGCGGCGGGGGCGCTCCTGCCGCCCCCCGCGCGCCGCCGTGGCGCCTCCGTCCGCCGGCCCCTCCAAAAGCCCGCCGCTACTCCGGCGTACCGTCGCGCCGCTCCGGCGTGTCTTCACGCCGCTCCGCCGTGCCGTCTCCCTGGCCCGCCGTGCCTTCGCGCCTCTGCGCCGGGCCCTCCCGCCGGTCCGCCGTACCGTCCCGCTGCTCGGGCGGCAGGCCGAGCGCCGAGGCGAGGCCATCCGGGCCGCTGCCCGCCTTGCGGTAGACGGCCGCCAGCCGCCGGCTGACCAGGCTGAGGTGGACGCCCAGCTCCTCGGCGATCCGCTGCGGCGGCACACCCCGGACGGCGAGCCGGGCGACGTCCCACTCGGGCTGGCTGAGCATCTCCCGGACGTCGCCGAGCCGGTTGGGCCGCAGGCCGTAGTTGGCCAGCTCGCGGCGGGCCCGGTCGACCAGGCCGTCAGCGGCGCAGTGCTGCGCCAGCTCGATGCCCTGGTAGAGGAACTCCTGGGCGTCCTCCAGCCGGCCGACCCGGCGCAGCGCGGCCCCGAGGTCCACCAGGGCGACCGCGTGCTCGTAGCCGGCGGGCGACTGCCCGAGGTGGCGCACGGCCTCCTCCAGCAGCTCGACCGCCTGCTGGCCGTCCTCGATCTCGGCGTGCAGCCGCAGCGCTGTGCCGATGGCCGAGGCGGTGCCGAACCGGCGGGCGTCCCGGACGGAACGCTGGGCGTACGCGCGGGCGCGCTCGGGCTCGTCCTCGGCGAGCGCGATGGCGAGGTGGCCGGCCCAGGGTGCCCAGACCGTGTTGTGCCAGCCGCGGGCGTCCAATTGGGCGCCGGCCTCGGTGAGGGCGGCGGCGGCCCCGGCGTTGCGGCCCTTGGCGAGCAGCAGCTTGCCGTAGAGCGAGGCCGCGTCGGGCAGCACCATCGCGGTGTCGTGGTAGGGCGGGCTGAAACCGAAGCCGATCGCGAGGTCCCAGGCCTCGTCGTTGCGGCCGCGGGCGATCAGGGTGTCCACCAGGACGCCGACCGCGTCCCAGGCGAGCGGCAGCTTGGGGCCGATCCGCTCGGAGAGCCGCAGGGCCCGGCGCAGGAAGTCCTCGGCCTCGGCGAGCAGGCCGCGGCGGAACCGGGCCAGCCCCATCAGGAAGTACGCGAAGCCCCGGTGGGCACCGCTCCAGCCGGCGATCTCGAACTGGACGATGGCGTCGCCGAAGAGCCGCTCGGCCTGGGCGATGCGGTCGCTGTAGGTGTAGGCGAGGCCGAGCGTGGCGGGCAGTTCGAAGCCCCAGGTGCTGTCCGTCCAGCCGAGGCCCTTGGGCAGCCGGCCCTGGTCGAGGACCTGGTCCGCGTGGCGCAGCACCTCGGCGGAGGACTCGCCGCGCAGGGTGAGGTCCCAGGCGCGCAGCGCGAGGACGGCCCGGTCGGCGGCCTCGCGGCCGGTGAGGCTGCGGCAGAGCGCGCCCAGCCGCGCGGAGCGGGCCGGCCCGTCCTCCTCGGCCTTGCGGTAGGCGTGCCACATGAACGAGGCGGCCTCCAGCCGCAGCCGCCCGGCCGGGTCGTCGACCGTCTGCTCGGCCTCCTCCTGGCAGACCCGCGCGGCCTCGCCGAGCTGGCCGCTGTGCGCGAGCACCTCGGAGAGCCGGAAGGTGGCGTCGACCCGGAGCGAGGGGCGCAGCGGCCCCTCTTCGGGGTCGAGCGCGAGCTTCAGCTGGTTGACGGTGGCCAGCGGGTCGGTGAGCAGTGCGGAACAGCCCAGCTCGTAGAGCACCTCGGCGCGGATGTCGTCGTCCGGCGGCTCGGCGAGGGCCCGGTGCAGGCAGCGCTGGGCGGCCTCCGGGGCGCCGATCAGCAGGTGCTCGCTCGCCGCGCGGCGCAGTTTGCGGACGGTGCGGTCGTCGCCCTCGCCGGGGAAGGTCTCGACCAGGTGGTGGGAGGCGGCGAGCAGGCCGAGCCCGGCGTTCTCGATCTCGGCGGCGGCCACACCGTGCATGCCGGTCCGGGTGGACTCCTTCATCGTGTTGTAGATCGAGCTGCCGATCAGCGGGTGGACGAACTCCAGGTTCCCGTTGGGCGTCTGGGTGAGGACGCGCTGCTTGCGCAGTTGCTTGATGGACTCGCGGGCGCCCTCGGGGGTCTGGGTGGAGATCCGGGCGGCGAGCTCGGGCCGGATGTCGGTGCCGAGCATGGCGCAGGCCCAGGCGAACCGCAGGGTGCTGGCTCCGAGCCGCTCCAGCCAGCCCGTGAGGGTGGTCCCGGTGGCGTCGACGGCGAGCTCGCGCAGCTGCTGGGAGTTCTCCTCGACCGGGTCGAGCTCCTGGTCACGTACCTGGTCGAGAAGGGCGACGGCCTCGAAGGGGTTGCCGCTGACGACGTTCCAGAACTCGTAGCAGAAGGCGTCCTCGGCCTTGTCACCGAGCTCGGCGCGGACCATGTCGGTGACGGAGACCAGGGTGAGCCGGCCGAGTTCGTGCCGGCGGGTGGCGAGCGCGGCGACCGCGGTCTGGTGTTCCTGGGCCTCGGGCTGCCAGTCCGCGATGTCGTCCCGGTAGGCGAAGACCAGCAGGACGGGCAGTTCGCTGGCACGGAGGGCGAACTGGGAGAGCCAGGCGAGCGATTCGAGGTCGGACCAGTGCAGGTCGTCGACGATCATCACCAGCGGCGCCCGGCGCGGGGCGAGCTGGGTGAGGACGTAGTCGAGGCCGTCGCGCACGCCCTGCGGGTCGAGGCGGCGGGCCCCGGCCTTCGGCTGCTTGAGGCCCATGGCCGGTCCGACGACCTCCTCCCAGGTGCCCATGACCTGCCGGAACTCGGACGGGGCGAGGCCGCCGAGGACGGGCTGGAGCAGCTGGCGAAGGACGTGGTACGGCTCGTTGGACTGGCGTTCACCGCCGCGGGCGAACAGGACGGTGGCGCCCTCGCGGAGCTTGGCGATCCGGCGGACCTCGTGCAGCAGACTGGTCTTGCCGATGCCGGGCCGGCCGGAGAAGGTGAGCAGCTCGCCGATCTCGGTGCCGCCGGCGGCGAATTCGCGGCAGAGCTTCTCCACCGCGGCCTCGGCCGACCGGAGTTCGGCGTCGCGGTCGCGCAGCCTGACCCGGGTCGACGCGGCGTCCGACTCCCGCCCGCCGGTACCCGCCCCCGCCCGAAGTTCGTGTCCCTGCTCGGTCACCGTCGCGCCTCCGCCTCGCCGTTCCCTGCTCGTGGAGCCGAGATTAGCGCCGCGGGGGGCGCGCTGTTCGGCATTCGCCCAGGCTGGGGCGGAGATTGAGGGTTCGGACCGCTTGCCAAGGGCAATTGCCCTATATCCCTAACGTCCGATCATTGCATCAGATACTCTACGGCCCGCCAGTCAAGTTGATCTTGCCATTGCCGACCCGCGCTGTCGAGTCCCGCCACCCCAACTCCCCCACACCGCACCAGCACCACCAGCGCCCCCACCCTCCGCCGCACCGGGAGTCCGATGTCTGACGACACCTCACTTCAGATTCCGTTCCCGCACCGTCGCAGCCCCCACGGGCCGTATGCCACCGAACTGCACCGCGACTGGCTCACCCGGCACCCACTGCTCCCCGACCCCGCGCACCCCTCCTATGCGCACTGGGACGTGGTGGATCTCGCTGCCCTCGGCTACCCCGATTCCGGCCCGGACGAACTCGCCCTGGCCGCCGATCTGATGGGGTTCTACTTCCTCTTCGACGACCAGTTCGACGGCCCGCTCGGCCGCCGGCCCGCCGAGGTGGCCCCGATCTGCGAACGGCTCATCTCCGTCCTGCACGGCGCCCGCCCCGACCCCGGCTCCGCCGTCGAGACCGCCTTCGCGGACCTCTGGGACCGCAGCGTGCGCGGCATGCCCGCGCGCTGGCAGGCGCGCGCCGCGTACAACTGGGAGTGGTACCTCGCCAGCCACCCCGCCGAGGCCGCCGGCCGGATCTCCGAGCGGCCGCCGGACCGCGACGGCTACCTGGCCCTGCGCCGGGGCACCGCCGCGATGGAGACCATCTTCGACATGGTGGAGCGCCTGGGCCACTTCGAGGTGCCCGCCGCCGTCCTCCACCACCCGGTGCTCCGCCAGATCCGCCAGCTCGCCGCCGACATCCCCTCGCTCAGCAACGACGTCCGGTCGTTCCCACTGGAGGCGCCGCGCGGAGACGTCAACAACCTGGTGATGATCGTGCAACGGGAGCGCCGCTGCTCGGCCGAGGAGGCCTGCGCGGTGGTGATGGACGAGGCCCAGCTGATGGTCGAGCGCTGCCACGAGCTGTACGACCGGCTCCCCGACGTCCACCGGGAGCTGGGCCTGGCCCGGGTGGAAAGGGCCGTCGCCCAGCGTTACGCCGACGGCCTGGTGACCTGGCTGGCCGGCTACCTCAACTGGGAGTCCCGCACCGGCCGTTACCTCGCAGCCTGAGCCCGGCGGAGCCCGCGGAGCCCGCCCGGGCCTGCCTGGGCCCGCCCGGGGCCGACCCCGGAGCGACCGGGGCCCGGGTGAGCCAGTGGCGGAAAACGGCCGGAACACGGCACCCTCCGTGGACGACAACAGTACGGACCGTAGCCGTTCCCCGCCGTCCACGGCTAGGGTGCCAACCGGCGGGCGCCCCGGCGGCGCCCGGCCCACGTGCGTGTCCGTACCCTCCGCCGGGCCGCCGGGCCACCTGTCCGCGGTCCGGCGCACCGCCCGGCCCGCGCGCCGCGGCGGTGCCCCCGACAACGAGGAGGCACCCAGAGCATGACGGTCTACCAGCCCCCCGGCAGCCCCGGCTCCATCGTCAATTACCGTGCCCGGTACGAGCACTGGATCGGCGGCCGGTGGACGCCGCCGATCCTCGGCGAGTACTTCGAGAACCCCAGCCCGGTCACCGGTGAGGTCTTCACCGAGGTCGCCCGCGGCACCGCCGAGGACATCGAGGCCGCGCTCGACGCCGCCCATGCCGCCGCCCCGGCCTGGGGCCGCACCCCGCCCGCCGAACGCGCCCAGGTGCTGCTGCGGATCGCGGACCGGGTGGAGGCGAACCTGGAGGCGCTGGCCGTCGCGGAGAGCTGGGAGAACGGCAAGCCGGTGCGCGAGACGCTGGCCGCCGACCTGCCGCTCGCCGTCGACCACCTGCGCTACTTCGCCGGCGCGCTGCGCGCCCAGGAGGGCGGCCTCTCCCAGCTGGACGAGGACACCGTGGCGTACCACTTCCACGAGCCGCTTGGCGTGGTCGGCCAGATCATCCCGTGGAACTTCCCGATCCTGATGGCGGTCTGGAAGCTCGCCCCGGCCCTGGCGGCCGGCAACGCCGTGGTGCTCAAGCCCGCCGAGCAGACCCCGGCGTCGATCCTGGTGCTGGTCGAGCTGATCGCCGACCTGCTGCCGCCCGGCGTGCTCAACGTCGTCAACGGCTACGGCCTGGAGGCCGGCCGCCCGCTGGCCTCCAGCAGCCGGATCCGCAAGATCGCCTTCACCGGCGAGACCACCACCGGCCGGCTGATCTCCCAGTACGCCAGCGCCAACCTGATCCCGGTCTCGCTGGAGCTCGGCGGCAAGAGCCCCAACCTGTTCTTCGCCGACGTCGCGGCCGAGCAGGACGCCTTCTACGACAAGGCGCTGGAGGGCTTCGCGATGTTCGCCCTCAACCAGGGCGAGGTCTGCACCTGTCCGAGCCGGGCACTGATCCAGTCCGCGGTCTACGACCGGCTGCTGGCCGACGGCCTGGAGCGGGTGCGGTCGATGCGCCAGGGCAACCCGCTGGACACCGAGACCCAGGTCGGCGCCCAGGCCAGTGACGACCAGCTGAAGAAGATCCTCTCCTACATCGAGATCGGCCAGGCCGAGGGCGCCAAGGTGCTGGCCGGCGGCGAGCGCGCCGACCTCGGCGGCTCGCTCGCCGGCGGCTACTACGTGACGCCCACCGTGTTCGAGGGCGTCAACAGCATGCGGATCTTCCAGGAGGAGATCTTCGGCCCCGTCGTCTCGGTCACCCGCTTCGAGGACTTCGACGACGGCATAGCACTCGCCAACGACACCCTGTACGGCCTCGGCGCGGGCGTCTGGACCCGGGACGGCAGCACCGCATACCGGGCCGGGCGGGCCATCCAGGCCGGCCGGGTCTGGACCAACTGCTACCACGCCTACCCGGCCCATGCGGCGTTCGGCGGCTACAAGAACTCCGGCATCGGCCGGGAGAACCACAAGGCCGTACTGGAGCACTACCAGCAGACGAAGAACCTGCTGGTCAGCTACTCGCCCGACGCCCTCGGCTTCTTCTAGGCCCGCCCCCGGGAGGCCGGGTGCGCGCCCGCCCCCGGTGAGGCCGGCGCCCGAGAACGCGGAGTGGGGAGGGGGGGGGGGCGACCTCCCCCTCCGCCACCACCCCCCGCGGTCCGCGGCCGGGTACAACGCACGGGGCGTCCCGCCGCGTTTTTCTCCCTAGCTC
>NZ_JBVJCO010000027.1:0-122831 GCF_055588525.1 Kitasatospora sp. NPDC041988 | reverse complement strand
TCCCCCCCCCCCCCCCCCCTCCCCCTCCGCCCCCCCCCCCCCCCCCCCCTACGCTCACCCCCGCCCACAACCCACGCCAGCACCCCCCCCCCCCCCCCCCCCCCCCCCCCCCCCCACCACTCCCCGTGGTCCGCGGCCGGGCACACCGTACGGGGCGTCCGGCCGCGTTTTTCTCCCGAGCTCACCCCCCGAGCAGCCGCGCCTTCGCGGCCGCGAACTCCTCGGGGGTGAGCAGGCCCTGCTGGGTCATCCGGCCCAGGTCGACGAGCTTGTCTGCGATGTCCGGCGCCCCGCCGGGCGCGGTCCGCCCGGCCTGCGGGGCCGGTGCGGCGACCTGCTGAACGGACTGACCGGACTGACCGGACTGAACGAGCTGGGCCTGCTGGGCCTGCTGGGCCTGCAGCTCGGCGATCGCCTCGTTCTGCTCCTGCCCGCCCCGGCGCCGGTCGGCTGCGCCGCGGCCGGCCGCGTACGCGGCTCCGCCCACGACCAGGCCGCGCACCAGGGGCGCGCCCACCGGCCGCATCACCCGCACCGGGCGGATCGGGCGCAGAGGTCGGAACATGGCGGTCCTCACTTCCCGGCCGCGCGGTGCGCCTGGGCGGCGCGAACGGCCTCGTCGATGTGCTCCGGCGGGATCCTCACGCCCGAGGCGATCCGCCCGCCGACCGCGCGCAGTGCCTCGGCGGCCTCCTGCGCCCAGACGTGTTCGATCAGCACCAGCAGCGCCACCGTCCCGGGCACCAGCAGCTCGGCCGCCTCCTGGGCGTCCTCCGGCCCGATCAGCGGCAGTTCGGCGCTCCCGTCCGGGACGACGCCGCGCAGGTGCTCGAAGTCGGCGAGTTCGCCGTACGTCGCCTCGCCGTCCGGGTGCCGCGTCACCACCAGCGAGTCGATCACCCGGATGTCACCCGCGGTGCAGAGCTTGCCCAGTGCGGTGGCCGCCTCGACGGTGATGGTCTGCTGCGGGAATGTGAGGACGAGCAGTTCGGCCGGACCCATACGGGACTCCCTTCTACATGCAAATCGCCCATAGCGGGATCTAAGCACACGAATTTGGAAAATATCCGACGCGCCGCCGACATTCCCGGACACGCCCGGGCGACGCAATAAACAGGAGGTCCATACCCCTCGAACCCCTTGGGAGACCTCATGACCATCGCGATCGCCAAGCTGTCCGACCCGACCGTCCGCTCCTTCGTCGCCGCGGTCAACGCGGGCGACCGGGCCGCCTTCCAGGCCCTGCTCACCCCGGACGCGACCATGTCCGACGACGGCTCCGACCGGGACATCCAGGACTGGACGGAGCGGGAGATCTTCTCCAGCCGCGGCCGCATGGACGTCCAGTCCGAGTCCGACGGCGGGCACGCGCTGATCGCCAACTACAGCAACGACACCTGGGGCGAGATGCGCACCGCCTGGCGCTTCGTCGTCGACAACGGGAAGATCTCCCGCTTCGAGACCGGCCAGGCCTGACGCCGCACGGGCGGGCCTGACGCCGACCCGGCCCGGGCGGGCACACCGCAGGGCTTGTCTGACCATTCCCGCCGCGCGCTGATGCGACGCGAATTGTCAGACCAGCCCTAGGCGGGCAGCCCGAGGCAGCCGCGCACCGCGCGGATCAGGTTCCGCGAGCGGATGTCGCCCGTCACCCCGGGCTGCATGCCGTTGGTGACGTAACCGAAGCCCAGCCCGAGGTCCGGGTCGGCGAAGCCGAGCGAGCCGCCCCGGCCCGGGTGGCCGAAGCTCGCCGGCGAGGCCATCAGCGCGGTCGGGCCGTGCCGGAAGAAGCCGAGGCCGAACGTCGAGTTGACGATCAGCACCCGGTCCGGCCCGCTGACCACCGGCCCGACCGCGCGCGTCAGCACCTCCGGGCCGAGCAATGGCGGCAGGGCCTCGCCCGCCCCGGACCCGTGCCGGTCGGCCGCGCCGACCAGCGCCGCGTAGAACCGGGCCAGCGAGCGGGCGGTGCCGATCCCGCCCGCCCCGGGGATCTCGGCGGCCTGCACCGCCGGGTCGTTGAGGTCCACCCCGGGCCGCACCGAGGCGAAGGCCCGGGCGGTCAGCGAGGCCTGGTCCTGGTAGGCGTCCCGGACCGCCTGCTTGGGGCGCAGCCGCAGCCCGCTCGGGCCGGTCCGGGCGGCCTCCGGCGCGGGCAGGTCGACCAGCCTGCCGACCCGCGGCGCGGCGCCGGCCGGCAGCCCGATCCACAGGTCGAGGCCGAGCGGCCGGGCGATCTCCTCGGCGAAGTACTGGCCGATGGTGCGCCCGCTCACCCGCCGGACCACCTCGCCGACCAGCCAGCCGAAGGTGTACGGGTGGTAGCCGTGCGCGGTGCCGGGCTCCCAGGCGGGCGCCTGGGCGGCGACGGCGGCGGCCGCCCGCTCCCAGGTCAGCACGTCCTCCAGCCGCAGCGGCACGTCCAGCGCGGGCACGCCGGCCTGGTGCGAGAGCAGCCAGCTCACCGGCACCCGGTCCTTGCCGGCGGCCTTGAACTCCGGCCAGTACGAGGCGACCGGGGCGTCCAGGTCGAGCTGTCCGCGGTCGGCCAGCAGCAGCGCGGTGGTGGCGGTCAGGCCCTTGGTGACGGAGCGCAGCACCTGCGCGGTGTCGGCCGTCCACGGCACGGCCGGCGCGGGCCGCCCGCCGACCTCCGGCCGGGCGTCGCCGCCCCACAGATCGACCACCTTGCGCCCGCGCACGTACAGCGCGAAGGCCGCGCCCAGCTCGCCGTACTCGTCGAAGTTGCGCGTGAAGGCGTCCCGTACCGGCTCGAAGCCCTCGGCCGTCTCGCCCCAGATCTCCACCACCGCGCGCCGCCCAGACTCGTCCGACATTGGTCCCGTGCCCCGTGTCCGAACCGTTCGAACCGTTCGAGCCGTTCGAGCCGGGCCCGGAAACCCTAACCTGTCCGTCATGACCAACCCCGCAGAAGAGCTGCTGGACATCGTCGACGAGCACGACCGGGTGATCGGGACCGCCCCGCGCGGGGAGGTGTACCGGGACGGGCTGACGCACCGCTGCGTCTTCATCCTGGTCCGCGACCCGGCCGGGCGGATCTTCGTCCACCGGCGTACCGACACCAAGCTGTTCGCCCCGGGCGCCCACGACATGTTCGTCGGCGGCGTCGTCGGAGCCGGCGAGACGTACGCGAGCGCCGCCGTCCGGGAGGCCGAGGAGGAGCTCGGCGTGCGGGGGATCGAGCCCCGGCCGCTGTTCAAGTTCCTGTTCCGGCAGGAGGGCATCTCCTGGTGGTGCGACACGTACGAGGCGCAGTGGGACGGCCCGGTGTCGCCGCAGGAGTCGGAGGTCGCCTGGCACGCCTGGCTCACCCCGGCGGAGCTGGCCGAGCGGCTGGCCCGCGACGAGTTCGTCCCGGACGGGCTGGAGGCGTACCGCCGCTACCAGGAGCTGCGCGGGTAGCACGGCCGGATAGGGTGGCGCGCATGGCCTCCCGTACGCCGTCGGCGTCGCCCACGTCCGCGCGCCCCCGCCGGAGCACCGGCCCCGACGCCGAGCCGGCCACCGCGCCCAAGGGTGCCGAGAAGGTGGCCGGCAAGGGCACCGAGAAGGGTGGCGGAAAGGCCGCCGAGAAGCCCCGCCGACGGCTCAGCGTGGACGAGCGGCGCGAGCAGCTGATCGCCGTCGCGCTGGAGCTGTTCAGCCGCCGCCCGCCGGAGGAGGTGTCGATCGACGACATCGCGGCCGCCGCCGGCGCCTCCCGGCCGCTGGTCTACCACTACTTCCCGGGCAAGCAGGCGCTGTACGAGGAGTCCCTGCGCCGGGCCGGCCGGGAGCTGGCCGGCCGGTTCGAGGAGCCGGCCGAGGGCCCGCTCTCCGATCGGCTGCACCGGGTGATGGGCCGCTACCTGGACTTCGTGCAGAGCCACGGCCCCGGCTTCGCGGCGCTGCTGCGCGGCGGCTCGGTGGCGGCCAGCGCAGGGACGTCCGCGGTGATCGACGAGGTTCGGCGGGCCGCGGCCGACCAGATCCTGGCCCACCTGGCCGTCCCCTCGCCCAGCGCGGGCCTGCGGCTCACCGTCCGCGCCTGGATCGCCAACGCCGAGATCACCTCCCTGGAGTGGCTGGCCGAGCGCTCGGTGCCGCTGGAGGAGCTCCAGCTCCACCTGGTCCAGGAGTTCGTGGCCGCGCTGACCCTGACCGCTGCCCGGGAGCCCGCGCTGGCCGCCGAGCTCGCCGGGTTCTTCGCCGGGGAGCGCCCCGACGGCCCGACCGGGCGGCTGGTGCGCGACCTCGCCGCCCTGTTCACCGTCCCCGGTGTCGCGGACGCCGTCGCCGCGCTGGCGGCCGAGCCCGCGAACTGACGGCCGGCGGACCCTCCGCACCGGCCGCCGGTTCTGCCCGGACCGCGGCCTCTGATAGGAATGTCCACGGATCTGACGGCACGCCGGTCACCAGCGCGCTTGGTCCACCGAACGCAGACGGAGCAGAGCGGGGGCTCATCAGTTGACCCAGGACGGCCAGTTCACCACGGAAGCCAACCCCTTCGCCGCCGCGGAGCAGGTTTCCGCGACCCTGGGCGCGCTCACCGACGCCCTCCTCGCACCGCAGGCCTCGCGCCACCCGGCGGCCTCGCTCACCGCGCTGCGCACTGGCACGCACCCCGCGGCCGAGACGCTGTTCAACCTGCGGCTCGCCCCCAACGGCCCGGTGTACGACGCCGTCGACCGGCTCGGCACCGTCGTCACCGCCGGGACGGCCCGCCCCGGCACCGGCGCCCCGGTGGCCGCACTGGCCGCCGAAGCCCTGCACGCCCGGTACGGCGGCGGCGCGGTGCGCGGTGCGGTGGCCGACCGGGGCACCCTCTCGGCCGCGCTGTTCGAGCTGCCGGTGGCCGGCGAGGCCGCCGACCCCAAGCTCCGCCCGCCGTTCGCGGCCGCGCTGGCCGCGCTCGCCTCCGGGCAGCAGACCCGGCAGCCGGTCGAGCTGGCCACCGGCGCCGGCACCGAGGTCCGCCTCGTCGTCCCGCCCGGCTTCCACCCGCTGACCTCCCCCGGCGGCCCGCCCGGCGTCTCGGCCCGGACGGTGCCCGCCGGCCCGGCCGCCGCCGACAGCGCGGCCACCGCCCGGGGCGTGGACCCGGCCACCGGTGCGGCGGCCACCGAGCTGACCGCCCATCTGGCCGAGGTGGCCGAGGAGCTGTTCAGCGGCACCGGCCCGGTGCCGCGCCGGGACTTCGCGGTGGTCGCCGCCTCCCTGGCGGACGCCTTCACCGCCTCGGGCACCGTCTACGCGGGCGTCTGCGCCGTCGAGGTGGACGGCCGCCCCAGCGACGCCACCCTGGTGGTCTCGCTCACCCAGCACCCGCTGCCGATCACCGGGCTCGCCACCGAGCTGGCCACCGTCCGCCGGCACGCCGAGGTCTGGACGGTGCTGCTGCCGGCCGGCCCGGCCGCCGTCCTGGTCGAGGGCCGCAGCGTACCGGTGCCCGGCCCGCTGGCCGCCGACGGCCAGCGGCGCTGGACGGTCACCGCGGTGGTGGAGGCGTTCGTCCCGCTGCCGGACGGCGTCTCGGTGCTCTGCGTCCAGCTCACCACCGGCCAGCAGCAGGACTGGGAGCTGTACACCGAGGTCTTCGCCGAGCTGCTGACGAGCGTGCAGTTCGGCTGGGACGGCGTCGCCGGGAAGCTCACCGCCCCGGCCGTCCCGGTGTCGGCTCCCCCCGTGCAGGCCGCCGTCCCGGCGCTCACCCCGACCCCGACCCACGGCGTCCCGGCCGACCAGACCCCCGCCGACCAGGCGCCCGCCGACCTCCCGCCGCTGCCGACGGTCTTCACCGACCCCGCCCCGGCCGACGCGACGCCGCTGCCGGTGCACCTGCGCGGCACGCCGGTGCGCGTCCCCCCGGCCGACTTCAATCCCTTCGCGCGGGTCGCCGACCCGACGCCGGCCCAGCCGATCCTGATCCCGGACGACGGCCCCGCCGACAACTTCGCCGCCGCCGCCGGCACCTTCGCCGACGACCCGGACCGCACGCCCGAGGGCACCCCGGTGACGGTCCCGCCGCCGGACTTCGACCCCTTCGGCGGGCAGCCCCCGACGCTCACCGACACCACCGCGCCGGGCGCCGGGGAGGACGACCGCCCCAAGGGCACGCCGGTCACTATCCCGCCGCCGGACTTCAACCCGTTCGCCTTCAGCCCGTCGCCGCCCGGAGCGACCACCCCGGCCGCCCCGCCGGCCGCGCCGGCCGCCGCCCCGGTCACCGACCCGTTCGGCACGGTGACGGCCGACCAGCCGAAGGACCCGTTCGGCACCACCCTCCCGCAGCAGGCCGCGGCCGTCCCTCCGCCGCCCTCGGTCCCGCCGGCCGTCCCCGCGCCGAGCACGACCGCGACGACGGTCGCCGTGCCGACCGAGGAGTCGCAGGAGGACGGAAAGCCCAAGGGCACCCCGGTGACGATCCCGCCGCCGGACTTCAACCCCTTCGCCTTCAGCCCGTCGCCGTCCGGGACGACCACGCCGGCCGCCTCCGAGGCCCCGCCGGCCGTCGCCCCGGAGAACAGCCCCTTCGGCTGAGGCCTGTCGCGAGGGCCGCCCCGAGTGGGCGGCCCTCCACGCGACTCCACACCGATCCCGAACGCACGTACGATCAGCCGCCGTTGGCCGCGCCCCGGGCCAACCGCCCGCCCCCGCCCGCGCGGTCATGCCCACGCCCGCCAACTGGTACAGACCTATTGCCAGTTGCCGGCCGGCTCCCTACCCTCGGGGAACACAGGATCCTCCGCGGCACCCCGACGGCCCGAGGTCTCCCGCTCCGCGCCGCCCCACGGCCGGAGCACCCGCACGCTGCTCCACGCACCTGACACCTCCCCACAGGTAACGGGGCGACCCGGCATGCCCGGAGGCCCCAGGACAGGAGCCACATCCATGCGCAGACGTCGGATCAAGCTGCCGCTGCTGGCGGCCGGGACACTGCTCGTCCCCCTGCTCGCCGTCTCCCTGCCCACCACCGCTGCCCACGCCGCCGGGTCCGCCACCGCGACCTTCACCAAGGGCAGCGACTGGGGCAGCGGCTACGAGGGCGGCTACACCATCTCCAACGGCTCCGGCACCGCGATCAACGGCTGGACCCTGGAGTTCGACCTGCCGTCGGGAAACACGGTCGCCTCGCTCTGGAACGCGAGCTACACCACCGCGAGTTCGCACGTCACCGTCAAGAACCCGAGCTGGGCCGCCACCCTGCCGCCCGGCGGCTCGTACAGCTTCGGGTTCAACATCGCCTACTCCGGCGGCTACAAGCCGCTGCTCAACTGCAAGCTGAACGGCCGGCCGTGCGACGGCACCGGCGGGGACCAGACCGCGCCGACCGTGCCGGGCGGCCTCAAGGCCGGCAACGCCACCCAGACCACCGTCGACCTGTCCTGGACGGCGAGCGCCGACAACGTCGGGGTCACCGGCTACGACGTGTTCCAGGGCGCCACCAAGGTGGCCACCACCGACGGCGCCACCACCGCGCTCACCATCCAGGGCCTCACCGCCGGCACCGCCTACCAGTTCACCGTCCAGGCCTTCGACGCCGCGGGCAACCGCTCGGCCGCCGCCGGGCCGGTCAGTGTCACCACCAAACCGCCCGTCGACCCGGACAAGCAGGCGCCGACCGCGCCCGGTACCCCCGCCGTCACCGGCTCGGACGCCAACAGCGTCTCGCTGGCCTGGGCGGCCAGCACCGACAACGTCGGCGTCACCGCCTACGACGTCTACAACGGCACCGCGCTCGCCGCGACCGTCACCTCGCCGTCCGCCACCGTCGGCAACCTGGCGCCGGACACCTCGTACACCTTCACCGTGAAGGCCCGCGACGCGGCCGGCAACGCCTCCCCCGCCTCCGCCCCGGTGACCGGCAAGACCAAGCCCGGCGGCACCAACCCCGGCGCGCTGAAGATCGGCTACTTCACCCAGTGGAGCATCTACGCCCGCGGCTACAGCGTGAAGAAGCTCGACACCTCCGGCTCGGCGGGCCGGCTCACCACGCTCAACTACGCCTTCGCCAACATCCACCCGACCAGCAAGCAGTGCTTCATCACCAACAAGGCGGCCGGTCCGGACAACGACCCGAACGCGGGCGACGGCGCCGGTGACGCCTGGGCCGACTTCGGCAAGGGCTGGGACGCCGGCAGTTCGGTGGCCGGCACCACCGACACCTGGGACCAGCCGCTGGCCGGCAACTTCAACCAGCTGAAGCAGCTCAAGACCAAGTACCCCAACCTCAAGATCCAGATCTCGCTGGGCGGTTGGTCGTACAGCAAGTGGTTCTCCGACGCGGCCGCCACCGACGCCTCCCGCAAGGCGCTGGTCGGCTCCTGCATCGACATGTACATCAAGGGCAACCTGCCGGTCATCGACGGTCGCGGCGGCGCGGGCAGCGCGGCCAACATCTTCGACGGCATCGACCTCGACTGGGAATGGCCGGCCTCCGGCGGGCACGACGGGAACATCTTCCGGCCCACCGACAAGGCCAACTACACGCTGCTGGCCCAGGAGTTCCGCCGCCAGCTGGACGCGCTCGGCGCCACCACGGGCAAGCACTACACGCTGAGCGCCTTCCTCCCGGCCGACCCGGCGAAGATCACCGCGGGCATCGACATCCCCGGCCTCTTCGGCGCCTTCGACTTCGCCACCATCCAGGGCTACGACTACCACGGCGGCTGGGAGATGAGCACCAACCAGCAGTCCGCGCTCAAGCTCGCCGCCGGCGACCCGTCCACCCCGGACCGGCAGTTCAGCTCGGAGATCGCGATCAACGCCTACGTCAACGGCGGCGCTCCCAAGAGCAAGCTCACCCTTGGCATCCCGTTCTACGGACGCGGCTGGACGGGCGTACCGCGCGGGACCACCAACGGCCTCTTCCAGAGCGCGACCGGCCCCGCGCCGGGCAGCTACGAGGCCGGGTTCGAGGACTACCACAAGCTCAAGGACCTTGCCACGAGCGGTGGTTACACCCTCTACCGCGATCCGGTGGCCGGCTTCGCCTACCTCTACAACGGCTCGGTGTTCTACACCTACGACGACCCGACCGAGATCGCCCGGAAGACCGCCTGGATCAAGTCCCAGGGGCTGGCCGGCGCGATGGTCTGGGCCTTCGACGGCGACACCGGCAACGGCGAGCTGATGGCCGCGGTGGACAACGGCCTGAAGTAGAGCGCCGGTTCGGCTGGAAACGGCCTGGCCCGTCGCCCGCTCAGTCGGTGCGGCGGGCCAGGTGCACCACGTCCGGCACACCCCGGGCGACCGGGATCTCGTGGGTGACCACGTCCGAGAAGCCCGCCGCGCGCAGTGCCTCCTCGAAGGCCGGGGAGGGCTGCGCGCTCCAGACCGCCAGCACGCCTCCCGGCTGCAGCCGGTGCCAGAGCACCGCCAGCCCGTCCGCGCCGTACAGCCCGGCGTTGGAGTCGGTGACCGTCCAGTCCGGGCCGTTGTCGATGTCGAGGCAGAGCGCGTCGTAGCGTACGCCGTCCGCCCCCGCCAGGTACTCCAGCAGGTCGGTGTGGAGCACCGCCACCCGCTCGTCGTCCAGCGCGCCCGCCGAGAAGGCGGCCAGCGGGCCGGTGCGGTGCCACTCGATGATCGCGTTCTCGCGCTCGACGATCGCGATCCGCCCCCACCGGCGCTCGGCCACCGCGTACGCCAGCGAGAAGCCGACGCCGAGCCCGCCGATCAGCACCGCCGGCCGCTCGACCACCACGCCCGTCCGGTCCAGCTCGTCCAGCGCCGCCTGGATCAGCAGCCGCTCGGAGCGCCCGTCGGCGGTGTCCATCAGGAAGCAGCCGTTGGCGATGATCTCGAAGTGCCGGCCGCGCTGCCGCAGCACCACCTCGCCGAAGGGGCCCTCCCGCCGGTCGAGCGTGACGACGGCGTCGTGGCCGTCCCGTTCGGGGAGTGCGGTGGACATCCGGATTCCTCTGCGTACTCGGCTTTGCGGACTACCCGCCCGACAATAGCCGAGGCCGGCCACGGTCCGGTCACGTCGTGAGCAGCACCCCCGCGTAGCTGACCCCCGCCACCATCACCCAGGAGCCGAGGCCGAGCAGCGCGATCCGCCCGCCCGTGCGCAGCAGGGTGGGCAGGTGCACGGCACTGCCGAGGCCGAACAGGGCAGCCGCCAGCAGCAGTTCCTGGGCGTCCCCGGCGAGCGTGAGCGCCCGGTCGGGCAGCACCCCGGTGGAGCGCAGCGCGATCATCACCAGGAAGCCGGCCACGAACAGCGGGACGATCGGCGGCCGCTTGCCGCCGGCCGCGGCCGTGCCCTCCGCGCCCTTGCGCGCCCTCCGCATCGCTATGGCGACCCCGGCGACCAGCGGCGCCAGCAGCACCACCCGCATCAGCTTGACCAGCACCGCCTCCCGCAGCGCCCCCGCCCCGCCGGTCTGCGCGGTGGCGACCACCTGCCCGACGTCGTGCACGCTGGCACCGACCCAGCGCCCGAACTCGGCCTCGCCAAGCCCGAGCGGCTGCTGGAGCAGCGGGAGGACGGCGATCGCCAGGGTGCCGCAGAGAGTGACGAGGGCGACGGAGGCAGCGACGTCCTCCTCCTCGCTGCCGGCGGCCTGGCTGACCGCGCCGATGGCCGAGGCCCCGCAGATCGAGTACCCGGTGGCGACCAGCAGCGGCTG
The DNA here is from genome assembly GCF_055588525.1 of Kitasatospora sp. NPDC041988. Lineage (NCBI taxonomy): Bacteria > Bacillati > Actinomycetota > Actinomycetes > Kitasatosporales > Streptomycetaceae > Kitasatospora > Kitasatospora sp. NPDC041988. Next base: position 112,197 of record NZ_JBVJCO010000027.1, on the reverse strand, counting down.
GTCGCCGGGCAGGCCGAGCCGGCGCCCCAGCCACCAGGTGCCGGCGAAGGTGGCCGCGACCACGGCGAGCACCATGGCGACGGTGGCCCAGCCGAGCCCGAGCACGTCGTCGAGGCTGAGCTTGAGGCCGAGCAGCACGATGCCGAGCCGCATCAGCCGCCGCCCGGCGGTGGAGAGGCCGGGCCGGGCGACGCCGCGGACCACCGGCCGCAGCCCGGGCAGGTGGGCGGCGGTGATGCCGAGCACCACGGCGGCGGTGAGCTTGGGCACGGCGGGGACGGCCTGGTGGACGCCGAGCGCGGCGGCCACGCCGAGGGCGGCGAGCAGCAGGCCGGGGGTGTCCCCGCCGAGCGGGGGCAGCAGGCGGGTGCGGACGCGCCGCTCCCGGATGGTCAGTGCCACGGCGCGATCACCGCTGGTCGTCGGCGGGCAGCCGGTAGACGCGCCGGATGCTGGTGCCCAGCCGGGCGACGTCGGCGCCGTAGACGTGGATCGAGATGGCGGTCGAGGTACAGGCGTTGCGGACCAGGTGGATGTCGCCGGGCGGGGCGAAGGCGGCGACGGTGCCGGCCGGCCCGACCACGTGCTCGGTCTCGACCAGGTGCGCGGTGCGCCCGTCGGAGACCAGCCGGTAGCGGGTCTCGCTCTCCTGGCCGCGGTGGACGCCGGCCACGCACCAGGAGACGTGGTCGTGGATCGGGGTCTGCTGGCCGGGCAGCCAGACCAGGGCGACGACGGAGAAGCTGCCGTCGCTCTCGGCGTGCAGGACGTGCTGGCGGTAGCGGTCCGGGTCGCCCTCGCGCTGGGCGTCGGTGAGCAGGTCGTCGTCGCCCAGGTGCGGGGCGAGGCGTTCGCCGACCAGGTAGGCGGTGAGTTCGGGTGGCAGACCGCGGTCCACGACCGCGCGGATCTCGCCGACCAGGGCCGTCATACGCTCGGTGAGCCGGTCGGTGCCGACCGTGGCGGAGGGTGTCATACCAGCAGGTTCGGGCCGACCGACCTATCACGTCCAACGAGGGTTTGTTAGCTGTACCCCAACGCCGGCTTATCGATCAGCGCCGCTCAGCGGCTACACCGCAGGCCCGCCGCTCAGCAGCCGCCCGGCGGGCCCGCCACCCGGCAGTCGGCTCGCAGCCGGCCGCTCAGCAACCCACCCGCGCCGCGGCCACCGACCGCAGGTGGTCCAGCACCAGCGCGGTGGCCGGGATCCGGCGGTGCTCGCGCAGCACGTACGCGCAGACCTGCCGGCGCAGGTGCGGCTCGACGGCGCGCCCGGTGACCTTGCGGTGGCACATGAAGGAGAGCACCAGGGCGGGCATCAGCGCGATCCCCACGCCGGCGGCGACCAGGCTCTGCACGGCGAGGTTGTCGTCGGTGGAGAAGACGATGTCGGGCGCGAAGCCCTCCTCCGCGCAGACGTGCAGCAGGTTGGCCCGGCAGCGCGGGCAGCCGGCGATCCAGCGCTCGCCGTCCAGGTCGGCCAGCCGGACGGCGTGCCGGCGTCCCAGCGGGTGGCCGACCGGCAGCAGGACGGTGAGCAGGTCCTCCATCAGCGGGATCTCGTCCAGCCCGTCCGGCACCTCGGTGGTGGCGCCCGGGTAGCGGAAGGCCAGCGCGATGTCGCACTCGCCGCGCAGCAGGCGCTGCACGGAGTCCGGCGGCTCGGCCTCCAGCAGTTCGACCCGGACGCCGGGGTGCTCGGCGAGCAGCCGCGCCATCGCCTCGGGTATCAGGGTGGCGTTGGCGCTCGGGAACGCGCAGACCCGGACGCGGCCGGCGCGCAGCCGGGCGAGCGCGGCGAGTTGCTGCTGGGCGGCGGAGAGGCTGCCGAGGATGAGCCCGGCATGCCGGGACAGCGCCTCGCCGGCCTCGGTGAGCCGCAGCCCGCGCCCGGCCCGGGTGAACAGCGGCACCCCGACGGAGCGCTCCAGCGCCTTCATCTGCTGGGTGATGGCGGGCTGGGTGTAGCCGAGTTCGCGGGCGGCCGCCGAGTAGGAGCCTGCCCGGACGACCTCGTGGAAGGTCCTGATGTGCCGTGAGTCGAATACCGGCTCCACTGCCCCTCCGCCCGCCCGTTCCCGTGCCGTCCGGCAATCATAAGCAGACTTTGGAGGTCGTTGGCATTACCCCGGCCGCACCTATGGTTCACGGACGAACCGCCCACCCCACCCCTCCCACCGGCGAGCTCCCTGACCCGCTCCGGCTGGGCGGACGGCGGCAGCCCCATCGCCACCTCGGCCCTGGCCACCGGCACCCCGCCGCGCACGCTCGGGCTGCGCCTGCTGCGGCGCTCGACTCAGCGGGCCAGCCAGGAGAGCAGCAGACACGTCCCGATGTAGATCGGCGCGATCACCATCACCACCGGGTTGACGCCGCGCAGCTCGATCAGCGGCGTGAAGGCGGATGCCCCGCGGGCGGGTTCGGGAGCCGGCTCGGGGGTGTCGGTCACTTGCCGCGACGCCCCTTCAGCAGCCAGCCCAGCGCCCCGCCCGCCACCAGGGTGGCCAGCAGGGCGATCCAGAGCGGCGCGGTGACGGTGAACACCCAGAACTGGATCTTGACCTTGTCGAGGTTGGCGAACAGGAACCACACCGCGAGCACGACGAGGACGCCGATCCCGATGTACCGGGTGGGGATGCCACCGATCTCATTTCGCTTGGCACCGGACGAGCCGTCTGAAATCTTGGTCACACGCGCAGTCTGCGGGCCGATCGGCTGATCTGTCCGGTTACGCGCCCGGGAGTAACCCGCACGGGGCAACCCTGCCCCGTGCGGGTTTGCGCCCGCTCACCGGGTGCCGGCCACGGCTACCGCTCGTCCCGCCAGGAGCGCCAGAGCGCCGCGTACGGGCCGCCGGCCGCCACCAGCTCCGGGTGGCTCCCGTACTCGCTGATCCGCCCGCCCTCGACCACCGCGATCACGTCCGCGTCGTGCGCGGTGTGCAGCCGGTGGGCGATGGCGATCACCGTCCGGCCCTCCAGCACCCGGGAGAGCGAACGCTCCAGGTGCCGGGCGGCCCGCGGGTCCAGCAGCGAGGTGGCCTCGTCGAGCACCAGGGTGTGCGGATCGGCCAGCACCAGCCGGGCCAGGGCCAGCTGCTGCGCCTGCGGTGGGGTGAGCGCGGCGCCGCCCGAGCCGACCTCGGTGTCCAGGCCCTCCGCCAGCGCGTCCACCCACTCACCGGCGTCCACCGCGTCCAGCGCGGCGCGCAGCTCGGTGTCGTCGGCGTCCGGCGCGGCCAGCCGGAGGTTGTCCCGCAGGGTGCCGACGAAGACGTGGTGCTCCTGGTTGACCAGCGCGACCTGGGCCCGGACCCGCTCGGCCGGCATCCGCGCCAGCGCCGCCCCGCCGAGCGTCACGGTGCCCCGGCCGGGCGCGTAGATCCCGGCCAGCAGCCGGCCCAGGGTGGACTTGCCCGCGCCGGACGGCCCGACCAACGCGACCCGGCTGCCCGGGGCGACGTCCAGGCTGATGCCGTGCAGGACGTCGGCGCCCTCGCGGTAGCCGAACCGGACGTCCTTCGCCTCGACCCGGCGGCCGTCCGGCCGGGCCTCCTCGTCGCTCTCCTGCTCGGGCACCTCGCGGACCCCGACCAGCCGGGCCAGCGAGGCCTGCCCGATCTGCAGCTCGTCGTACCAGCGCAGGATCAGGTCGACCGGGCCGGTGAGCGCCTGGGCGTAGAGCACCCCGGTGGTCAGCTGGCCGACGGTGATCCAGCCCCGCAGCGTGAAAAGCCCGCCGAGCACCAGCGTGCCGAGTACGGCCAGGGTGTAGACCGCGTCGATGGTCGGGAACCAGACCGAGCGCAGCCATAGGGTGTACCGCTCCCAGGCGAGCCACTCGCCGAGCTTGCGGTCGGTCAGCCGGACCCGATCGTCACCGAGGCGCAGCGCCTCGACCGTCCGCCCCGCGTCGACCGTCTCGGCCAGCACGGTGTTCACCGCGGCGTAGCCGGCCGACTCGTTCCGGTAGGACTGCGGGGCCCGCCGGAAGTACCAGCGGGAGGTGGCCAGCAGCAGTGGCAGGCCGATCAGCGAGGTGAGCGCGAGCAGCGGCGAGGTGACCACCAGGGCGCCCAGGACCAGCAGCAGCGAGACCACCGCGACGGCCAGCTCGGGCACCGCCTCGCGGACCGACTTGTCCAGCCGGTCGATGTCGGTGGTGCCGCGGGAGACCAAGTCCCCCGTGCCGGCCCGCTCCAGGACTCCGGTCGGCAGGGTCACCGAGCGGACCAGGAAGTCCTCCCGGAGGTCGGCGAGGACCCGCTCCCCGAGGATGCTGCCGCGCAGCCGTGACCACCAGGTGAAGGCGGACTGCACGACCAGCGCCAGCAGGTACCAGCCGACGGCGACCGCGATGGTCGACTCGGCGGTCCCGGTGGCCAGCGACTCGACCAGGGTGCCGAGCACCCACGGCCCGACCAGCCCGGCGACGGTGGCCACCGAGTGCAGCGCCACCACCGAGGAGAACCCGGCCCGGTGCCGCCGGGCGAGCAGCCGCAGGTAGGCGCGGACGGCGGCCGGGGAGCCGACCGGAAGGGTGGTGGCCGGCCCCTGTTCCTGTTGGACGGGGGGCTTCATGCGGTGCTCCTCGGTTGGTCTGGTGGCCGGACGGGTGCGGCGCTCCCCGGCGGTGCCGCCCGCCGCGCCGGCGGGTACGGCGGGGCTGGAGCCGGGTGCGGGGGCGGGGTCGGGTGCTGGCTCGGGGCCGAGTGCTGGGTCGGGATCGGGATCGGGATGGGGATCGGGTGGGGGGTCGTGGCGGTCACACGCCCTCCCCGACCGGGGCCGGCTCCTCGTCGCGGGTGACCGCGGCGCGGTAGCGGGGCTCGGTCTGCATCAGCTCACGGTGGCGGCCGGCCGCGGCGACCCGGCCGCCCTGGAGCAGCACCACCCGGTCCGCCTGGTCGAGCAGCAGCGGGCTGGTCGCGAACACCACGGTGGTGCGCCCCTCGCGGTTCTTCCGGAGCCCGGCCGCGATCCGGGACTCGGTGTGCGCGTCGACCGCGCTGGTGGGCTCGTCCAGGACGAGCACCGGCGGGTCGGCCAGCAACGATCGGGCGAGCGCCAGCCGCTGGCGCTGGCCGCCGGAGAGCGAGCGGCCGCGCTCGGTGATCCCGGCCCGCATGGCGTCTCCTCCGCAGTCGGGCGAGCCGTCCACCAGGGCGTCCAGCACGTCCTCGGCACGGGCAGCGGCCAGCGCCTCGGCGGGCGTGACCCGGCCCGAGGCGGGGATGTCGAACAGGGCGGCCAGGGTGCCGGAGAGCAGCACCGGCTCCTTGTCGTGGACCAGCACCGCCGCCCGCGCCTCGGCCAGCGGGACGGCGTCCAGCTCGGTGCCGCCGAGCCGGGCGGACGGCTGCGGCTGATCCCCGTCGGCCGGCGGCACGTGCCCGCCCAGCCGCTCGGCGAGCTCGCCGGCGAAGTCCGGGTCGCCGCAGACCACGGCGGTCAGCTCGCCGGCCCGGGCGGTCAACCCGGAGGCCGGGTCGTACAGGTCGGACTGCCCGGGCCTGGTCAGCTCCGCATCGTGGGTGCCGGTGGTCCGGCTGAGCGAGAGCACCCGGACGGCCCGCCCGGCGGAGACCCGGGCGACGCTCCAGGCGTGCGCCGCCTCGCCGAGGATGCGCAGCGGCGCGGCCAGGAACGCGGTGGAGCCGTAGACGGCGATCAGGGTGCCGATGCCGATCCGCCCGGTGGCGGCCAGACGGGCGCCGTACCAGGTGACGCCGACCACGAACAGGCCGGGCAACAGCACCTGTTGGGCCTGCATCAGCGACCAGACCCGGGCCGAGCGGACGGCGGCGGCGCGGACCTTCTGGGAGGCCACCCGGTAGCGGGCGAGGAACAGCTCCTCGCCCCCGATGCCGCGCAGCACCCGGAGCCCGGCGACGGTGTCGGCCGCCAGTTCGGTGGCCTTGCCGCCGAGCGTGCGCTGCTCGGTGTAGCGCCGCTCGAACGGGCCGAGCAGCGGCCAGACCGCGGCGGCCAGCACCGGGACGCCGAGCAGGACGGCGAGGCCGAGCACCGGCTCGGTGACCAGCACCGCCGAGCTGACGGCCAGCCAGACGATCACCGCGCCGCGGACCCGGGCGACCAGCTCGACGTACCAGCCGATCTTCTCGACGTCGCCGCTGCCGACCGCGACGATCTCGCCGGTGGCAATCCGCCGGGACAGCCCGGTGCCGAGGTGCGAGGCCTGGCGGGCCACCAGCTGGCGGACCTGGGTGGCGGCATGGATCCAGTTCCACACCGCCTGGCGGTGCAGTAGGACGGTGCCGAGCGCGGCCACCGCGGCGAGGGCGAGCGCGGCGGCGCCGGCCCGCCAGATGCCGGCGGCGTCGCCGTCGACGGCGGCCTGGACGCCCAGGCCGAGCGGCACCGGCAGGGCTGCCTGGCAACCCATCTCCAGCAGCGCCCAGCAGGTGGCGAGCACCTGGCCGCGCCGCTGGCTGCGCTGGAGCCAGCGCAGGAAGGCAAGGGGGGAGGAGAGGTCCGGGCCGCCGGGATCGGCCAGCGGCAAGGTCTTGAGCGGCATGACGCTCCGTTGCGGGTGGTACGGGCGGGTGGCGCAGAGGGCGCGGGTCGCGCGCGGATGCGAGGGTGCGAGGGTGCGAGGGTGCGGCCGGTATGGTCACGGCCGGGGGCTGGTCAGGAGGTCATGACTGGGAGCCTGCCAAGCCGAATGTGACCCACGCAACAGGTTTTCGGCGGCGCGCGCCCCGCTCACGCCCCCACCGAGACCGGCCCCGGACCCGCCTCCGACCCGCCCCTCCCCCTTCCGACCCGCTGCGTGCGCCGGTACACCGCGTCAGAAAATTCTTTTCCGGCCCGGGAACAAACCAGGACACCGGACAGGTTGCCCCGGTGGAAGCAGATGGTCGACCAGGAGGGCACCCCGTCCCGTGAGCAGCATCCCCACCGTCACCCTCAACGACGGCTCGCAGATCCCGCAGCTGGGCTTCGGCGTCTGGCAGGTCCCGGACGCGGAGGCCACGGCGGCCGTCCGCAGCGCCATCGAGTCGGGCTACCGCTCGATCGACACCGCGGCCATCTACGAGAACGAGGCCGGCACCGGCCAGGCCGTCACCGAGGCCCTCGCCGGCGGCGTGGCCCGCGAGGACCTCTACATCACCACCAAGCTGTGGAACTCGGGCACCCGTGACTGGTCCGGCGCGCAGGGCCGGGACGCGGTGCTGCGCGAGTTCGACGCCTCGCTGGCCAAGCTCGGCCTCGACTACGTGGACCTCTACCTGATCCACTGGCCGCGCCCGATGCACGGCAGCTACCTCAACGTCTGGAAGGCCTTCGAGCAGCTGCGCGCCGACGGCCGGGTCAAGTCGATCGGCGTCTCCAACTTCGGCACCGAGCAGCTCACCCGCCTGCTCGACGAGGCCTCGGTCAAGCCGGTGCTGAACCAGGTCGAGCTGCACCCGTACTTCCCGCAGGACGAGCTGCGCGCCTTCCACGCCGAGCACGGCATCGCCACCGAGGCCTGGAGCCCGCTGGGCCAGGGCAAGGAGCTGCTCTCCGAGCAGGCCCTGGTGAAGATCGCCGAGAAGCACGGCCGCACGGTCGCCCAGGTGGTGCTCCGCTGGCACCTGCAGAGCGGCATCATCGCGATCCCGAAGTCGGTCACCCCGTCCCGGATCAAGGAGAACCTGGACGTCACCGGTTTCGAGCTGGACGCGGCCGACCTCGCCGCGATCGCCGGCATCGCCACCGGCAAGCGGATCGGCCCGGACCCGCAGGAGTTCGACTGGAACTGACGCGCCCGCCCGGGAGCGTGTCCGGCACCTCCTGTCCGGCACGCTCCGGCCGGCCCGGAGGCCATGGAACCGAGCAGCCAATGAGCCGAGCAGCCGTTGCCGCAAGCGGCCGTTGAGCCGAGCAGCCGCTGCACCGAGCAGCCGTCAAGGACAGAGCGACCGCCAGGAACAGAGCGGCCGTCAAGCCTGAAGGCCGCCTTCCCTCTTCCGGGTCGGCGGCCTTCAGTGCGTTGGCGAATCGTTTTGGCGGGAGCTCGAAGGACGAAGCCTAGAGCCGACCCGCCTTGGCGATGAGCGCGAGCGCGGGCTCGTGCTCATGCTCGTCCAGCGGAGCCAGCAGCAGCCGCTGGACGTGGGCGACGCCCGCGGCCGAACGGTGCAGCAGGTCCTGACCCGCCGGCGAGAGCGACAGCAGGTTGCGCCGCCCGTCCGAGGGGTCGCGCCGGCGCTGGACCAGACCGCGCCGGACCAGCCGGCTGACCATCTCGGCCATCGTGGCCTTGTCCAGCGAGGCCAGCTCGCCGACCGTGCGCTGGTCGGCGCCCGGCTCCAGCTCGAGCGCGTCGAGCACCGCGTACTGCGGCGCCGTCAGCTCCGAACCGACGTGCTCCGACCAGAGCTTGGTGTGCACCTGCTGGCTCACCCTGATCAGGTAGCCGATCGCCCGCTGGGCGTCCAGCATCGGCCGCGCGTCGGTGAGGACGGCGACCGCAGCGGGCTCCAGCCTGGCTATCTTGGCCATCACGCGGACGATTTCCAGCTGCTCCTCCGCCGTGAGCGGCTCGAAGAGCGTGCGCTGCACACGGACCACACCACCGGTGGCCTCGCGTACCGCCTGGGCGCCGCTCTGCGAGAGAGCGAGCAGTTTGCGCCGGCCGTCGGCCGGGTCGCGGCGTCGCAGCACCAGGCCACGCCGGACCAGCCGGGCGACCATCTCGGCCATCGTGGCCTTGTCCAGCGAGGCGCGCTCGCCGACCGTCCGCTGGTCAGCACCCGGTTCGAGGGCGAGGACCAGCAGTACGGCGAACTGCGGAGCCGTGAGATCGGCTCCGACATGTTCGGACCACAGACGGGTGTGAACCTGCTGTGCAACGCGGATGAGGTGACCGGGCGACTGCTGCAGTCGCGCGGACACGCGGGTCGTCGGGATCTCCCCCAGCACCATGTATCCGTCCCGATGTCACACCCGGTGTGTGTGGGACACCCGGGTGGGGCAGTAACGGCGAGTGGGCGTCCCGCTGTGAGGGAGGGCGCTCCAGCCGTGCAGCCGGTGGCTGCTGGCGGACACTATACAAACGGCGAGCCCCCGCTGGCAGGCGGGGGCGGATAGTAGACGCAGGTTCGGCAACATTGGCATATTTACGCGCCGTGCCGACCCGTCAGTAACCCGTTCGTACCAGAAAGCCGACCGGTCGGTCCTTACCCTCGGTCACCTGCGACTTCCGCCCTGGCCGCACACCTTACTCGCCGGTAGGGTATGGCCACTCGGCGGTCCGCCCCGGGACTGGCCCCACCCGGCCGCCCTCGGGACCGCCGGACGAGGCTCCGACCCAGACCGAGCCAGACCGAGCCAGACCTGAGCGAGATCCGAGAGAGACGAGAGCGAGCATGACCGAGCAGACCACCGCCCCCAGGGTCGCCGTCGTGACCGGCGCCGCACGCGGACTGGGCGCCGCCACCGCCGAGCGCCTGGCGGCCGACGGCTACGCCGTCGCCGTCCTCGACCTGGACGAGGCGGCCGGCAAGGACACCGTCGACCGGATCACCGCCGCCGGCGGGCGGGCCGTCGCGGTCGGCGCGGACGTCTCGGACGCCGCCCAGGTGCAGGCCGCAGTCGACCGGATCGCCGTCGAACTCGGCGCCCCGGTCGTCCTGGTCAACAACGCGGGCGTGCTGCGCGACAACCTGCTCTTCAAGATGTCCGAGTCCGACTGGGACACGGTCATGAACGTTCACCTGCGTGGCGCCTTCCTGATGACCCGCGCGATCCAGAAGCACATGGTGGACGCCGGCTTCGGCCGGATCGTCAACCTGTCCTCGTCCTCCGCCCAGGGCAACCGGGGCCAGGCCAACTACTCCGCCGCCAAGGCCGGCCTCCAGGGCTTCACCAAGACCCTGGCCATCGAGCTGGGCAAGTTCGGCATCACCGCCAACGCGGTCGCCCCCGGCTTCATCGCCACCGACATGACCGCCGCGACCGCAGCGCGGGTCGGCATGGACTTCGAGGACTTCAAGCGCGCCGCCGCCACGCAGATCCCGGTGCAGCGGGTCGGCCTGCCCGAGGACGTCGCGCACACCATCTCGTTCCTGGCGAGCGAGGGCGCCGGATTCGTCTCCGGCCAGGTCATCTACGTGGCCGGCGGCCCCCTCGACTGAGGCACCGAACCTACACAGGGTTACCACGGAGTGGGAACCGGCCCGGCCGGTCTCCCACTCCGTTCGCTTTGCCCACCCTTTGGAAAAGATTCCCCAGCGTCGCACTGATATTCGACGAGAGAATATCGGAAAACCGCCCCGGGACGAGCGGAATCCGGCCGCATCGCCGCTTTGACGGAGAATTCCGAATTCCCCGGAGAGCGCCGCCGACCTGCTGGGTAGGGTCACCAGCGTGCAAGCGCCGAGTGAGTTACCGGAGAATCTGACCACCCGCCGCGAGCGCCCACGCCGCACCCCCGGGGACCTCACCGGAGAGCCCGGCTGGCCTCCGCTGGGCAGGCGGCAGGCCGGCCTGCTGGCCCTCACCTGCCTCGGCTACCTGCTGGTGGTGGCCGGCGTGCTGCTCGACAGTTCCCTGGTAGACCTCGACTGGTCGGTACGACTGGCCCGCCCGTACGAGCGGTGGCCCAGCCTGGAGCCGTGGCTGGACAACTGGGTGGTGGCCGGCCAGCGCGGCCCGTCGGCCATGGCCGCCTCCGCCTGGCTCGGCTGGCGCGCCCACCGGCTGCGGCGGCTGCGCCCGTTGCTGGTGATGGGCGCCGCCCTGCTGCTGCTCAACGTCACCGTCGGCGCGGTCAAGATCGTCACCGGTCGGCTCGGCCCGCACTACGCCCACTATGTCGGCTCACCCGAGCTGTTCTCCGGCGGCACCATCTTCCCCTCCGGTCACACCGCCAACGCCGTGGTCACCTGGGGGGTGCTCGCCTATCTGGCGGTCCGCTGGCGGCGCACCGGCGCACTGCTCGCCGCCGCCACCGCCTGCTCGGTCGGGCTCACGACCGTCTACCTGGGCACCCACTGGGTCACCGACGTGCTGGCCGGCTGGGCCGCCGGGCTCCTGGTGCTGCTGTCGTTGCCACTGCTGGAACCACTGGTGACCGCCGCCGAACAGCGGCTGGTCGCATGGCGGGCCCGCCGGCGCGGCATCCGGAGCCCGGCCGCTACCCCTCCCAGCTCCGTTCCACCACCCCGTCGCGCACCGCGAGGTTGAGGCGCCCCTCCCGGTGCTCCATGGTCATCATCGCCCCCGGGAGCAGCACCCGGACCGACGCCCAGCCGTGCCGGCGGGCCAGTTCCTCGGCCCGCTCCACCCGCAGCCCCGCGTAGCCCTCCGCGTCGGCCTCCGTCATGGCACCTCCCCGTCTCGCACCCCGGACGTACGCTGGAATCGTAGACCGGAACGCATCGTGAACCACGGCGAAGCCGGACTTCAGGAGGAGGTGACCGGACATGCGCGCCACCACCCCGCGCCGGTGGCGGAGCGGCACCGAGCCCGCCACCGCCCGCAGCGATCTCAAGCTGCGCTATCTGCTCGCCCTGACCTTCACGCCGCTGTTCGCCCTCACCACCGTGGCCTTCGCGGTCTGGGCCGCGAACGCCCCCGCCTTCGGCGCCCCCAGCCGCGGGACCCTCACCGGCTTCGCGGTGGCCTGCGGGATCCTCACCGTGTTCGCCGCCGTCGATCTCGTCGTCGTCATCCGGCGCCGCCGGACCGAGCTCTGACGCGGTATCTCCCACGGAGTGGGAAGTCGGCCGGGCCGACCTCCCACTCCGCCGCAACCGAGGCTCAGCGGTTGCCGACCGCCTGCTTCACCAGCGTCCGCCCGAAGTCCCACATCAGGCCGCTCCCCCGATGCGCGTCGTCCATCACGTCGGTGAAGGCGTCGACGAACCGGTCGACGTCCCGCTCGGTGATGATCAGCGGCGGGATCAGCTTGATCACTTCCAGGTGGTCGCCGGACACCTGGGTGAGGATCCGGTGCCGCTGGAGCAGTGGGACGACCACCATCTGCGCGAACAGGCCCTTCCGCGCCGCCTGGAGCGCCGTCCAGCCGGTCCGCAGCTTGAGCGACTTCGGGCGGCCGAACTCGATGCCGATCATCAGACCGCGGCCACGGACCTCGGCCAGCAGCTCGTACTTGTCGACCAGCGCGGCCAGCCGCTCCCGGAAGAGGTCGCCGACCCGGTGGGCGTTCTCCACCACCTTCTCGTCCCGCATCACCTCCAGGGTCGCCAGCCCGGCCGCCATCGCCTGCGCGTTGGAGCCGAAGCTGGCCGAGTGCACCAGCACCCGGTCCATCGAGGAGTACACCTTCTCGAAGATCCAGCTCTTTCCGAGCGTCGCCCCGACCGGCACGTAGCCGCCGGAGAGCGCCTTGGCCGCGCAGACCAGGTCGGGCAGCACACCCTCCTCGTGCTGGTAGGCGAAGAACTCGCCGGTCCGGCCGATCCCGGTCTGCACCTCGTCGCAGATCAGCAGCGCCTTGTGCTCGTGCAGCAGCTCCTGCGCCGCGCGCAGCCAGCCGGGCGGCGGCGCCAGCACGCCCTTGCCCTGGATCGGCTCCACGATCAGCGCCGCGACGTCACCCTTCTTCAACTCCTTGGCCAGCGCCACGAGATCGCCGAGCGGGATGGCGGTGTCCGGCAGCAGCGGGTCGAAGCCCTTGCGGAAGCCGCTCTCGCCGTTGACCGAGAGCGAGCCGGTGGTCAGCCCGTGGAACGCGTGGTCCGCGTAGAGGATCCGGCGGCGACCGGTGGCGTAGCGGGCGAACTTGAGCGCCGTCTCGACCGCCTCGGTGCCGCTGTTGCCGAAGAAGACGCGGTCCAGCCCGGGTGTGTGGGAGAGCAGCCGCTCGGCGAGCAGGCCGGGCAGCGGCGAGCAGTCGAAGCGGACGAGGTCGGGCAGGTCGAGGTCCATCACCTGCTGGACGGCCGACCGCACCACCGGGTGGTGCCGGCCCAGTGCGAAGATACCGAAGCCGGCCAGCATGTCGAGGTACTCGTTGCCCTCGGCGTCGTAGAAGTACGGGCCCTGGGCCCGCTCGTAGTACTTGTCGAAGCCGATGGTGTGCAGCATCCGCGGCAGCTGCGGGTTGAGGTAGCGGCTGTGCAACTCGTAGCGCTCCGCGCCGCGCTCGGCGATCAGGGCGGCGAGGTCGAAGCGGGCCTCGGACCGAGCCTCGGTGCCGGCTTCGGTACGTGCTTCGGTGGCGTCGGGGTCAGCCGGCATGGCGCTGGTTCGCTCCTCGGGTCGGTAGCAGGTTCTTGGCGAAGGCGGCGGTCTGGGCGGCGACCCCGGTGCCGGTCAGACCGGTCTCCTCCAGGATCTCGCCGCGGGAGGCATGCCCGAGGAACTCCTGCGGCAGGCCGAGCACCCGGACCGGGACGTCCACCTCGGCGTCCCGCAGCGCCTGGGCGATCGCGGCGCCGACGCCGCCGGTCCGGCCGTTGTCCTCAACCGTGACGACCAGCCGGTGTGCGGCGGCCAGCACGGGCAGCGCCGGATCGACCGGCTTGACCCAGCGCGGGTCGACGACGGTCGCGGTGAACCCCTCGGCGAGCAGCAGCCGCGCCGCGTCCAGCCCGGCGGCCGCGGTGGTGCCGACGGCGACCAGCAGGATCTCCGGCAGCTCTCCGGTGCGCAGCAGCACGTCCACGCCGCCGATCCGCTCGACGGCGGGGACGGCCGGCCCGATGTCGGCCTTCGGGAAGCGGACCACGGTCGGCGCGTCCGCCACGTCCACCGCCTCGCGCAGCTGCGCGCGGAGCTGGTCGGCGTCGCGCGGCGCGGCCAGCCGCAGGCCGGGGACGACCTGGAGGATCGACATGTCCCACATGCCGTTGTGCGAGGCACCGTCCGGGCCGGTCACCCCGGAGCGGTCCAGCACGAAGGTGACGCCGAGCCGGTGCAGGGCGACGTCCATCAGCACCTGGTCGAAGGCCCGGTTGAGGAAGGTGGCGTACACCGCGACCACCGGGTGCAGCCCGCCGGTGGCCAGCCCGGCCGCGCTGGTGACGGCGTGCTGTTCGGCGATCCCGACGTCGAAGATCCGCTCGGGGTACGCCTTGGCGAACTTGGCCAGGCCCACCGGCTGGAGCATCGCGGCGGTGATGGCCACCACGTCCGGCCGCTCCGCGCCGAGCGCGAGCATCTCCTCGCCGAAGACCGACGTCCAGGAGACCCCGCCGCTGGGCGAGATCGGCAGGCAGGTGTACGGGTCGATCGGGCCCACGGCGTGGAACCGGTCCGCCTCGTCCTGCTCGGCCGGCCGGTAGCCGCGGCCCTTGACGGTCAGGCAGTGCACGATCACCGGCCCGCCGAAGCCTCGCGCCTGGCGCAGTGCGTGCTCCACGGCGGCGAGGTCGTGGCCGTCGATCGGCCCGAGGTACTTGAGCCCGAGGTCCTCGAACATGCCCTGCGGGGCGAAGGCGTCCTTGAAGCCCTTCTTGGCGCCGTGCAGCGCGTCGAAGATCGGCTGCCCGACCAGCGGCGTGCGCTGGAGCGCGCCCTTGCCGAGGGCGAGGAAGCGCTCGTACCCCTGGGTGGTGCGCAGCGTGGCGAGGTGGTTGGCGAGGCCGCCGATGGTCTTGGCGTACGAGCGCTCGTTGTCGTTGACGACGATGACCAGCGGCCGCTCCCGTGCCTCGGCGATGTTGTTGAGCGCCTCCCAGGCGAGCCCGCCGGTGAGCGCGCCGTCGCCGATCACCGCGACGGTCTGCCGGTCGTACTGACCGAGCAGCTGGGCCGCCTTGGCGAGCCCGTCGGCATAGGAGAGGGCGGTGGAGGCGTGCGAGTTCTCGACCAGGTCGTGTTCGGACTCGGCGCGCGAGGGATAACCGGAGAGGCCGCCCTTGCTGCGGAGTCCGGAGAAGTCCTGGCGGCCGGTGAGCAGTTTGTGGACGTAGCTCTGGTGGCCGGTGTCCCAGACGATCCGGTCGTAGGGCGAATCGAAGACCCGGTGCAGGGCGATGGTCAGCTCCACCACGCCGAGGTTCGGGCCGAGATGGCCGCCGGTCCTGGTGACGGCGTCGATCAGGAAGTCGCGGATCTCGTCGGCGAGGAGCGGGAGGTCGGCGGCCGGGATCTTCCGCAGGTCGGCCGGGGACTTGACGCTGGAGAGCAGTGACATGTGTTCACCTCACGACTCGGAGCGGTGTGGGTGGCCCCCCTGGGCGGGGTCGTCCGGCACGGGAGGCTGCTCCCGTGCCGGACGGGGTGCGGTCAGTGACCGCGGTTGGCGCCGATGGTCTCGGTGACGGCGCGCAGCGACTCCTTGAGGGAGCCCATGGTGGCGAGGACGGCGGTCGGCTCGTAGCCGCAGTGCGCCATGCAGTTGGCGCAGCGGGCGTCCTTGCCGCGGCCGTACTTCGACCAGTCGGTCTTCTCGATCAGCTCACGGTAGGTGGGCACGTACCCGTCGGCCATCAGGTAGCAGGGACGCTGCCAGCCGAAGAGCGAGTAGTTGGGGATGCCCCAGGCGGTGCACTCGAAGTCGACCTTGCCCTCCAGGAAGTCCAGGAAGAGCGGGCTGTGGTTGAGCCGCCAGCGCCGCCGGTTTCCGCCGGCGAAGGTCTTGCGGAAGAGCTCCCTGGTCTGCTCGACGCCGAGGAAGTGCTCCTGGTCGGGGGCCTTCTCGTAGGCGAACGCCGGGGAGATCATCATCTCGTCGACCTTGAGCTCGTCGTTGAGGTAGTCGAGCACGTCGATGATGGTCTGCGGGGTGTCGGTGTTGAAGAAGGTGCTGTTGGTGGTGACCCGGAAGCCCCGCCGCTTGGCCTCCTTGATCGCCTCGACGGCCTCGTCGAAGGTGCCCTCCTTGGCCACCGAGGCGTCGTGCCGCTCGCGCAGCCCGTCGATGTGCACGGTGAAGGTGAAGTACGGCGAGGGCTTGAACTTGTCCAGCTTCTTGCGCATCAGCAGCGCGTTGGTGCAGAGGAAGACGTACTTGCGGCGCTCGACCAGCTGCCGCACGATCTCGTCGATCTGCGGGTGCATCAGCGGCTCGCCGCCGGCGATCGAGACCATCGGGGCACCCGACTCCAGCACCGCGCCGACCGCCTGGGCCACCGGCATCCGCTGCTTCAGCACGCCCGCCGGGTGCTGGATCTTGCCGCACCCCTCACAGGCCAGGTTGCAGGCGAAGAGCGGTTCCAGTTCGACGATCAGCGGGAATTTGTCCCGCCGCTTGAGCTTCTGCTGCATGAGATAGGTGCCGACTCGCACGGTCTGGCGCAGCGGCATGGCCATGGCTAGCTCGCCTCCTGAGGGAGCGTCGAGGATGTGGTGTGGTTGCCGGTGCCGGGCGCCGGGCGACGCTGGACCGGCCGGTTCTGTTCGTGCCAGTCGACCAGCGCGGGCACGGTGGCCCGCAGCGTCCGCCAGGCCCGGACGCCGGCCGGCAGGGTGCCCGGGCGCAGCAGTTCGTGCTCGGGGGTGTCGACCACCACCCGCAGCACGGCCGCGGGCAGGGCCGGACGGAGCTCCTGGAGGGCGGCGAGGACGGCGGCGGCCTCCATGTCGACGGCGAGTGCGCCCTGCAGGTGCAGGGCTCGCCGCTCCAGCCCGCGCACCACGTGGTCGGCGGTGTGGTGCACGCCGGTGTGGGCCGTCAGGCCGCGCACCTTGAGGGCCCGGGTGAGTTCCGGGCCGGAGTCGACCACGAAGAGATTCCCCTCGGCATCGCGCACCCCGTTCGCGACGATGACGTCACCGGGCGCTATTCCCGGTGCGACGGCCGCGCCGAAGCCGACCACCACGACGGCGCCGTAGCCGCCGGGGGCCGAGGTGAGCAGCCGTCGGACGGCGTGCGAGGCCCGCCGGCGGCCCACGCCGGTGCGCACCAGCACCGGCGGGCCGCCGGCCGCGCCGCGCCAGTCCCCTCCGCGTAGGGCCCAGACCTCGGGGCCGAGCGCGCAGAGCACCAGCAGGGGAGCACGGTTCACCGGGACGCCCCGATCGCCGGGGTGCCGGTCGTGTCCCGGCCGGTGGCGGGGCTGCCGTGCAGGTACCGGCCGAGCGCGGTGACCGGGAAGACCAGCCGGTACAGGTGGTAGTTGATGGAGAAGTCCCACGGGAAGCCCGTCCCGGTGAACTGCGGCTCGTCCCAGGTGCCCTCGGGCAGCTGGGTGCGGACCAGCCAGTCGACCCCGCGCTCGACCGCCGGGTTGGCCCGGCCGTCCGGGCCCTCGCCGGCCGCGAGCAGCGCCATCAGCGCCCACGCGGTCTGTGAGGCGGTGGAGTCGCCGCGCCCGGCCCAGCGGGCCGGGTCCTCGTAGGAGCGCATGTCCTCGCCCCAGCCGCCGTCGGTGTTCTGCCGGTCCTCCAGCCAGCGGACGGCGCGGCGGATCGTCGGGTGCTCGTCCGGAACGCCGGCCGCGACCAGGGCGGGCAGGACCGAGCCGGTCCCGTAGATGTAGTTGGTGCCCCAGCGGCCGAACCAGGAGCCGTCGGCCTCCTGGTTGCGCAGCAGCCACTCCACGCCCCGGCGGGTGCGCGGGTCCTTGCCCTTGCCGACCTCGGCGAGCATCTCCACCACATGGGCGGTGACGTCGGCGGACGGCGGGTCGACCACCTCGCCGAAGTCGCAGAACGGCAGCTTGTTCGGCAGGGTGCTGGTGTTGTCGACGTCGAACGCTCCCCAGGCGCCGTTCTTGGACTGCATGCCGAGGTTCCAGCCGACGCCCCGGTCGACCGCTCCGGTCACCTTGGCGGGGTCGGGGTGGGCGACCCGGCGCAGCGCGAGCACCACCTCGGCGGTGTCGTCGATGTCGGGGTAGGTGTCGTTCTCGAACTCGAAGGCCCAGCCCCCGGGGGCCAGTGAGGGCCGCTGGACGGACCAGTCGCCGCGCCGGGTGATCTCCTCGGCGAGCATCCAGTCGACGGCGGAGACCAGCGCGGGGTGGTCGGCCGGCACGCCAGCGTCGGCCAGGGCGATGGTGGCCAGGCAGGTGTCCCAGACCGGGGACTGGCAGGCCTCCAGCCAGCGGCGGCCGTCCTCGGTGTGCACGGTGAAGCGGTCGAAGGAGGAGAGCCCGGCCTGCATGACCGGGTGGTCGAGCTCGTAGCCCTCCAGGTGCAGGGCGATCAGCGAGTAGACCGCGGGCGGCTGGATGCCGCCCCAGCAGCCGTCCGCCTCCTGCCGTTCGACGATCCAGCGGCAGGCCTGGGAGAGGGCGAGCCGGCGCAGCGGGCGCAGCGCCCGGCGGTGGTAGGCGTGCAGCACCTTGTCCAGGCGTTCGAAGACGCCGTCCCAGGTGGTGGCGGGGGCGAGCGGGCGCTCGGGGAAGGGGTGGTCCGGGTCGGTGTGCAGCTCGCTGAGCGGGAAGGGCGCGGGACGGACCGGGCGGTGGGCCGAGACGATGGTCAGCGGCACGATCGTCTGCCGGGCCCAGCAGCCGAAGGCGTAGATGTTCAGCGGGAGCCACTTGGGCACGAAGATGATCTCGGGCGGCATCTCCGGCAGCCGCTCCCAGGGCCACCAGCCGAAGAGGGCGAGCCAGATCCGGGTGAAGACCCGGGCGGCCGCGATGCCGCCGGCGGACCGCACGTAGCGGGCGGCGGCGAGCATGTGCGGGCTGTTCGGGTCGTCGCCGGCCAGCTTGAGGGCGACGTACGCCTCGACGGTGGTGGAGAGCTCGGCCGGTCCGCCGTGGAAGGTGGACCAGGTGCCGTCCTCCCGCTGCTGGGAGCGGATCCACTCGGCGGTGGCCTTGGTCTGCTCCTCCGTCCGGATCCCGAGGAACTGTCGGAGCAGTAAGTCCTCGGCGTCCATGGTGACGTTGGTTTCGAGGTCACCCTTCCACCAGCCCTCGGAGCTCTGCAGCGAGAGCAGGTGGGTGGTGGCGCGGGCCAGCGCCTCCTCTGCGGAGGCCGGCCCGTGCTGCTGGTCGGGGCGGTCGGCCGGTCCGGCCGGCTCGGCCCCCGCGGGCTGCCACCGCCCGGCGCTCAGCAGCGCCGGTGGGCGGTCGCCCACCGCGACCGGCTCGGAATCGTACTCAGGGTCGAGCCGGCCGTCCGCGGTTGCTGTCAACGTAACGTCACCTCTCTCGTACCACCACGAATTCGGCGAGCGCGACGAAGTGCTCGCGCACCACGTCGGGCATGGGCACCTCGTCCAGGGCGGCGAGGGCAGTCGTGTGCTGGCGGCGGGCCTCCTCCTGAGTCCAGGCGCGGCCACCCGCCTCCTCGATCAGGGCGGCGCGGGCGGCCAGCTCGGGCTCGCTCTCCTCGCCGCGGCCCTTCGGGTCGGCGAGCTCTTCAGCGAGCCGGCGGGAGGCGGCGCCGCCCTCGGCGAGGGCGGCGGCGACCGGCAGGGACTTCTTGCGCTGGCGCAGGTCGCCCCAGTGCGGCTTGCCGGTGACCTCGGTGGCGCCCCAGATGCCGAGCAGGTCGTCCACGGCCTGGAAGGCCAGGCCCAGGTGGTGGCCGTAGCGCTGGAGGGCGTCCGAGACGCGGTCGTCGGCGCCGGCCAGGACTGCGCCGATGGCGGAGGCCGCGGCGAGCAGGGCGGCGGTCTTGCCGCCCTCCATCTCCAGGCATTCGGCGACGGTGACGCTGTCGCGCTGCTCGAAGGCGACGTCCATGGCCTGGCCGTCGATGAGCCTGCGGGTGGCGGTGGTGAGCAGCCGGACGGCGCGTGCGGCGTCGGTGGCGCTCGTTGCGCCGGCGACATCGAAGGCCGGGCCTGCGGCGCCGGCGGCGCCGGCGTCGAGCAGCACCTCCGTACCGAGTGTCGCCAGGGCGTCGCCGACCAGGATCGCCTGGGCCGGACCGAAGACCGTCCAGGCGGTGGCCCGGTGCCGTCTGGTCTCGTCACCGTCCATCAGATCATCATGGAGCAGGGAGAAGTTGTGCACCAGTTCAACAGCCACCGCGCCGGGCACTCCGGCCTCGGCCGGGGCGCCGACGGCCTGGGCGGAGAGCAGCGCCAGGGCCGGGCGGACGGCCTTGCCGCCGTCCCCCGCGGACGGCGTGCCGTCCCGGTCGATCCAGCCGAAGTGGTAGGCCGCGACGGTGTCCATCGGTGCGGCCAGACGGGCGACGGCGGCCTTCAGCGGCGGGGTGCAGAGCGTGCGGCTGCGGGCGAGCAGCTCCGGCACCGAAACCGGTTCGGCGTGCGCCGTGCCTCCGACGGCAGTGCCGGTGCGTGACTCCACGTGCGTTCCCTCTCCCTGGTGGTGCCGGGCCGCACGGGACGGCCGGGCGGTGGCGATGTCGATGAGACCGGTACGGGCGGCGGGGCCGGCGGCTCTCGCGGGGTCACCGGCGGTGGGGCCCTGCGTCACCTGGGCCACCTCCCGTCGCCGTGGTCCACCGGAAGGCGGGTGCCGGCGCCGGCGAGCGCGGCGTCGGCCGCGGCGTGGCCGCTGCGGACGGCACCTTCCATGGTCGCGGGCCAGCCGGTGGCCGTCCACGCGCCGGCCAGCAGCAGGCCGGGGACCTTGGTCCGGGCGGACGGGCGCAGGGCGGCGGTGCCCGGGGCCGGGTCGAAGGTGGCGGTGCGCTCCCGGGTGACGAAGAAGTCCAGCACCTCGGCGCCGCCGGCGGCGGGGAGCAGCCGGGCCAGCTCCGGCAGGTAGCGGCGGCGCAGCTCGGCGACGGGCAGGTCGATCTCGTCCTGGACGGCGGACTGCGAGAGCGCCAGGTACTGGGCGCCGGGGTGGGCCCGGCCCGCTTCGGTGCCGGCCAGGCCGGAGTGCGCGGTGCGGTCGAACACCCACTGCACCGGGGAGCCGAGCGCGGCGAAGAAGGGGCGGCGCAGCACCTGGCGGTCGTAGACCACGTGGACGTTGAGGATCGGCGCGGTGCCGAAGCCGGCGAGCCGCTGCTGCCCGTCGACGGCGTCCGGCGGCAGCAGGGCGGCGGCGGTGTCCTGGGCGCCGGCCAGCACCACGGTGTCGGCGGTGAGCAGCTCCCCGCCCTCCAGCCGGACGGCGTGCTGTGGGGCGGCGGGCTTGAGCTCGGCCGCGCGGGCGCGCAGCAGTACCTTCACGCCGGCGCGCTCCAGCTCGGCGAGTGCCCGGTCGTGGTGGATCGTGCCGAGCGGGACGGCTGCCATGCCGATGTCGGAGGCGCCCGGGTCGGAGAGCAGGCCGGTCTTGAAGACCATCGCGGCCAGCGCCAGGGACACCTGGTCGGCCCGGGCGTTCAGGGTGGCGACGCCGACCAAGTCCCAGAGTGCGGCGATGGTCCGCTCGTTCTGTCCGTTGCCGCGCAGCCAGTCGCCGAAGGAGACGGCGTCCAGCGCCGGATCGGCGAGGTCGAGGCCCTGGAGGGCCAGCGCGCCGCGGACCACCCGGGCCCGGTCGGCCGGGCCCAGGTGCGGGTAGCGGGCCAGGCTGCCGGCCAGGTGCAGCGGGACGGGCAGGCCGGCCCGGCGGAGCTGGCCGAGCGTGCGCACCGGCGCACCGGCGGGCCCGGAGACGCCGAGCACCGGGACGTCGAGCCGCTCTTGGAGGTGGACCAGCCGGGCCGCGCCGAGGCGCTCGATCAGGCCGCGGTAGGCGGTGCAGCAGCGCAGGTACACGTGCTGGCCGTTGTCGACGGTCAGCTCGCCGCGCTGGAACGAGAAGGCCAGCCCGCCCAGCCGGGGACGCCCCTCGACCAGGGTGACCCGGTGGTCGGCCTCGGCCAGCCGCAGTGCGGCGGTGATGCCCGCCAGGCCGCCGCCGACCACGACAGCGGCCGGGCGCGCGGCATCGGCTCGCCCGGTCATCGGCCCTCCCCCTCGTGTCCTGCGCCCGGCCGCGTCCCGGCCGGGGCGCTCGTGGTCGACTTCGTGCCTGTCACGGTGGACAACACAGGACCACCCAGCAGTGATTCCCCGCTGACACAGCGTGACAGAACTGCGGTGAGAATCAAGAACGCCCCCCGGCGAGCCCGGAAAGGGCGACATACGCCTTCTCCCAGCCCGGAAGCGAGACCCGGCCGCGCAGGACCGACTCCGGGTCGGCGGCGATCCGGCCGAGCAGCCGGTGGTAGATGCCGGCCATCGCCGCGGTGCAGGCCCGGCTGCGGCGGTCGAGCATCGGCAGCAGCCGCAGGCCCTCCTCGAAGGCGGCCTGGGCCCGGGCGGCCTCGAACGCCACCAGGCCGGTGAAGTCCGCGCCGACCGGCGGCTTGGGCAGTGTGAAGCCCTGCTCGCAGCCGAACCGGACGAGGTCCTCGGAGGGCAGGTAGGTGCGGCCGTTCAGAGCGTCCTCGCGCAGGTCGCGCAGGATGTTGGTGAGCTGCAGGGCCAGGCCCAGGGTGTCGGCGTAGTGCGCGCCGCGCTCCGGGTCGTCGCAGCCGTACACGCCGAGCGAGAGCCGGCCGATCGCGCCCGCGACACAGCGGCAGTAGACCTGGAGCTCCTCGTACGTCTGGTACTCGGCGCCCTTGAGGTCCATCTCGACGCCGTCGATCAGCTCGTCGAAGCCGCCGATCGGGATCGGGAAGCGCCGGGCGGCGTCCGCCAGGGCGATCTTGATCGGGTCGGTGTCGTCCTCGGCGACCGCTCCGGCACGGACCTCGTCCAGCAGCTCGCGGGTGCGCAGGAGCGCCTCGGCCTTGCGGTCGGCGGGGAGGTCCCCGTCGCCGATGTCGTCGACCCGGCGGGCCAGGGCGTACAGGGCCGACATGGCCAGCCGCTTCGGCTCCGGCAGCAGGCGGATGCCGTAGCTGAAGTTGCGGGCCTGCAGTCCGGTGACTGCCTCGCAGTACCGGTACGCCGCCATGACCTGCGCCGACGCCAGTGGTGATGCCGCCACTCGGGCGTTCACCTTCCCTTCGCGAAGATGGCCGCCGCCTTCGCTGCGAGGCGGCGCTTGTCGGGCTTCGCCTGCTGGGCGAGCACGTCGTACCCGGCGTCCTCGATGGCTGCCAGGGCCGCGTACCCGCCGGCGGTGAATCCCGCCAGGAGCAGTCGAAGCCTCCCCCGAACCGTACCTACCAATGGCGCGCCGCGGTCGAGCAGGGTGCGGGCCCGGGCGACCTCGAAGGCGACCAGCTCGCGGACGGCGCCGCTCGCGGTCGGGGCGGCGAGCTCCTCCTCGGTGACGCCGAACCGGGCCAGGTCCTCGGCCGGGAGGTAGATCCGGCCGCAGGCCAGGTCCTCGGCGACGTCCTGGAGGTGCTCGACCACCTGGAGGGCGCTGCAGACGGCGTCGGACAGCTCGATCCGCTCCGGGGTGGAGACGCCGGCGATCGCCAGCACCAGGCGGCCCACCGGATCGGCGGAGAGCGTGCAGTAACCGAGCAGGTCCTGATAGGTGGCGTAGCGGGTAGTGGTCTGGTCCACCCGGTTGGCCTCGATCAGCCGGCGGAACGGCTCCGGGGTCAGCCCGTGCCGGTCCACCACCGGGACGAGGGCGCGCAACAGTGGGTGGCGGGGGGCCTCGGCGGTGCCGGGGCGCAGGGCGGCCTCGAACACCCGGTCGAGGTCCTGCTCCAGCCCGTCGAGCAGCGCGAGGCGGAAAGCCACCTCCGCCGGACCCGGCGGGCCCGGCTGGGCCGAAGGAGTGGCCGGGGGCGTGGCCGGAGGGGCACCGGGGGGCTGCGTGGCGATTCCGAGCAGGCGTGCGGTGCCGGCCGGGTCGGCCAGGTCGCCGTCGCCGGCGTCGTCCACCAGGCGGGCGTAGCCGTAGACCGCCATCAGGTCGCCGCGCCAGGCGGCGGGCAGGAAGAACGGGGCGACCGGGAAGTTCTCCGCGTTCGCCTTGTCCAGCGTCACCCCCGCTGAACGGTCCGCTGGCTCACTACTGGGCTGGGCCGAAGCCGACACTGCTGTCACTCCCCCGTTCTACACCGCTCCGTACGACCGGCCCGAGTCGGACACGCGTCCGATACCGGGAGTCCCGTCCGACACACCACCCCCGTGACTTACAGCCTGACACCACCGACCTCGCCGGGAAAGACCGCCCCACCCGGCGCGCGGGGCGCTCACCCGCGCAGCGGCGGGCCACCCGGGGTACCCCCCGGGGCGCGCGAGGGGCGCGCGGTCGGCCGGGCGTGCGGGCACGGGGGCGCACGCACGACGGAGGGCCGGCGGCCGGGCTGACCCGGTCACCGGCCCTCCGTTCGGGCCAGGCAGGTTACGGGCGCTCGCCGCGCTCGTAGCGGCCCACGACCTCCTCGGTCGGGCCGTCCATCACCAGCTCGCCGGCCTCGATCCAGATGGTCCGCTCACAGACCTCGCGGATCGAGTTGTTGTCGTGGCTGACCAGGAAGACCGTACCGGCGGACCCGCGCAGCTCGTCGATCCGCTTCTTGCTGCGCTGCTGGAACGCCTGGTCGCCGGTGGCCAGCGCCTCGTCGATCAGCAGCACGTCGTGGGTCTTGGCCGCCGCGATGGAGAACCGCAGGCGGGCACCCATGCCGGAGGAGTAGGTGCGCATCGGCAACGAGATGAAGTCGCCCTTGTCGTTGATGCCCGAGAACTCGACGATCTCGTTGTAGCGCTCCCGCACCTGGGCGGGCGTCATCCCCATCGCCAGGCAGCCGAGCACCACGTTGCGCTCACCGGTGAGCTCGTTCATCAGCGCCGCGTTGACGCCCAGCAGCGAGGGCTGGCCGTTGGTGTAGATGCCGCCCTTCTCGGTCGGCAGCAGACCGGCGATGGCGGCCAGCATGGTCGACTTGCCGGAGCCGTTGGAGCCGATCAGGCCGATCGCCTCGCCCTTGTAGGCGGTGAAGCTGATGCCCTTGACGGCGTGCACCTCGCGCACGCCCGCGGAGCGCTTGCGGCTGATGATGCGGCTGATCGCGGAGGTGGCGCTGCCCTTGCCGGAGCCCGCGCCGTGCACCCGGTAGACGATGTGCACGTCGTCGACGACGACGGTGGGCTCGCGGGCCGCGTCGGTGTCCTGCACGATCTGGCCCTTTCGCAGGTCGGTGTCAGCCACGGCCGTACTCCTCCTCGGCCTTCCAGAAGAAGACGTATCCGATCACGAACATCACGACGGCCCAGGTGACGCCGTACACCCACAGGTGCGGCGGCAGCACCTGGTGCTGGGCGACGTGCTTGTTGTAGATCACCGGCGCGAAGGCGTGCCGGACCAGGTCCATGTAGACCGAGGCCGGGTTGAACTGCATCACCTTCTGCCAGAACGGCGGCCAGGTGTCGATCTTGTCCTGGATGCTGAACATCACGCCGGAGAGGAACATCCAGGCCCGCATCGCGAACGGGATCAGCTGGGAGATGTCGCTGGTCTTGGAGCCGATCCGCGCCATGACCAGGGCCACACCGGTGTTGAACATCGACTGCAGGAGCAGGGCCGGGACCACCGCCAGCCAGGTCCGGCCCGGCGCGATCCCGCTCGCCAGCACGACGCCGACCAGCACCACCATCGAGATCAGCAGCTGCTGGAGCTGGATCACCGTGAAGGCGATCGGCAGCGAGGCACGGGGGAAGTGCAGCGCGCGGATCAGCCCGAGGTTGTCGGAGATCGCCCGGGTGCCGGACTGCACCGCGTTCTGGGTGAACTGGAAGACGAAGACGCCGATGCAGAGCCAGGCGGTGTAGGTGCCCTCCGGGAAGCCGTCCTTGCTCTTCAGGATCACACCGAAGACCAGGTAGAACACCGCGCAGTTGAGCAGCGGGGTCACGACCTGCCAGAGCTGGCCGAGCTTGGCGTCGGTGTACTGGGCCACCAGGCGGGCGGTGGCGAAAGCCCAGATGAAGTGCCGCCGGGCCCAGAGCTGCTTGGTGTAGGCGATGAGACCCGGCCGTCTGCCGCTGACCGACAGACCGTACTTGTCCGCAAGCTGCTTGGGGGTCAGGCCCGCGTCTGCCCCCCTCGGGGCCGAGAGGCTGACGGGTTCACTCACTGTCGACACATTCGTCCTTCGCGCGGGATCGGGTCGGGGCGGGCCGGTCGGCGGGGGTCCGCCGGCCTTGCGCCGAGGGGGATCCACTGGGATCACGGGGGGAGTCCGGCCGGTGTGTGATCACCGGCCGCAGCGATCGGCCGACCGTACGGCTGTACGACCGTCCGACCGGCCGTCCGTAGGGTCATCGGAAAGGTCAGATGACCGGTGGCCGGCCCAGCCTGGTCAGTCGCCAAACGGTACGCCATCGCATGGGCCGCCGCGTACCGCAGGGTTCGCGCCAGCCCGCCCGGAACCCGCCCCACCAGGCCTTCAGCGCCTCCGGGGAGGGGCGGCGGGCCAGGGTGAGCAGGAACCAGGTTCCCAGATAGAGAGGCACGAACAGGGCCGGAAGGTTCCGTCGGGCGAGCCACACCCTGTTGCGGGCCACGTTGTGGAAGTACGAGGCGTGCCGGGCGGGCGAGGTGGTCGGGTGGTGCAGGACCACGTCCGCCCGGTAGTCGATCGCCCAGCCGGCGTCCAGCGCGCGCCAGGCGAGGTCGGTCTCCTCGTGCGCGTAGAAGAACTCGGCGGGCAGCTGGCCGGCCTGCTCGAACACCGCACAGCGCACGGCGCTGGCGCCGCCCAGGAAGGTGGTCACCCGGGAGGAACGCAGCGGGTCGCTGGCGCGCAGCCGGGGCACGTGCCGGCGCTGGGTGACGCCGGTGTCCGGGTCGGCGATCCGGAAGCTGACGATGCCCAGCTCCGGGTCGGCGGTGAAGGCCTCGCGCAGCAGCCGGGCCGAGTCGGTGCCCGGCAGCCGGCCGTCGTCGTCCAGGAAGAGGACGGCGTCGACGTCCCGGCCGTTCTTGCCGAACAGCTCGATGCCGACGTTGCGGCCGCCCGGGATGCCGAGGTTCTCCGGCAGCTCGACGGCGCGCACGTCCGCCGGCAGCGGCGGCAGCGGGGCGCCGTTGGCGATCACGGCCAGCTCGACCGCGGGGCCCTCCTGGGCGCGGACCGACTCGATCAGGTCGTTCAGCTCGTCCGGGCGGTTGCCCATCGTGATGATGACCGCGCCGAGCCGGAAGGTGTCGGTGGTCGTGCCCACGGCGCTCACCGCAGCCTGCTGGACAGGACGATGCTCAGCAGGTGCAGCACGGTCTGCAGCATGGCGATCGCGGCCAGCACGACCACCGCGAGCCGGGTGAAGAACAGCCCGCCGTGCACCGCGTCCGCCACGCCGGCGGCGAGGATGAACAGCGAGGCCTCGACCGCGCCGACCAGCCGGTGGAACTTGAGCAGGGACGCCGCCCGGCGGGCCTTGGCGATGCCGGCCGAGCGCGGTACCGAGGCGCTGTCCTCGACCGCCGTCATGCCGCTGCGGGCACGGGCCACGTCGACCAGGTCGGTCTCGGACTTGATCAGGATGGCGCCGAGCGCGGCCAGCGTGCCGAGGAAGGCCCACTCCCAGTGGGAGCCGCCGCCCTCGCGGTGCAGCAGGTCGGTGGCGCGCAGCCCGAGGCCGGTCAGCAGGGCCGCCTCGGACATGTAGTGGCCGACCCGGTCCAGGTAGACGCCGGTGAGCGAGGTCTGCCGGCGCCAGCGGGCCACCTCGCCGTCCACGCAGTCCAGCAGCAGGTAGACCTGGATGAGCAGGGCGCCGAGGATCGCACCGGTCAGGCCCGGGACGACCAGGGCGGCACCGGCCAGGATGCCGGTGAACATCATCAGGTAGGTCAGGCCGTTGGGCGTGATCGCCGTCACGGTGGAGAGCACGCGGGTGATCCGCAGCGAGATCTTCCGCATGTAGAGGCGGCCGGCCCAGTGCTCGGCGCTGCGGCGCTGGAGCATGCCCTCCGGGTGGATCACCGCGCGCAGTTCCTCGATCGAGGGGCGGCGGGTCAGGTCCACCGGGGCCGGGGAGGAGCCCTTCGTGGAAGGGTCAGCTGTTGACGGCTTGGACATAGTCGGCGTACGCGTCCCTGATTGCGGAAGGGGAGAGGTCGAGGTGTTCAAGGATGGTGAAGCGGCCCGGGCGGGTGTTCGGAGCGTAGTGCACCGCTTCGGTGAACTCCGCCTCGGTGAAGCCGATCTGAGCTGCGGTCACCGGCAGTCCGTGGCGCGCCAGGCGCTCCACGATCAGGCCGGTCAGCTCGCGTTCGCCCCGCAGGAAGCTGGCGAAGGCGGCCCCGAGGCCGACCTGTTCGCCGTGCTGGGCGGACCGCTTGGGATACAGCACGTCCAGGGCATGCGAGATCTCGTGGCAGGCGCCCGATGAGGGCCGGGTGCTGCCTGCGATGTTCATCGCGATGCCGGACAGTACCAGGGCTTCCGCGAGTGCCGTGAGGAGGTCCTGATCCTGAAGGTTTCCTGGGTGCCGCAGCAGGTTCTCGCCCGCCGAGCGGGCCATCGCGACGGCCAGTCCGTCCACCGGCTCGCCCGTCTCGGCGTGCGAGAGCTCCCAGTCGGCGCAGGCCGAGATGTTGGAGATGACGTCGCCGATGCCGGCCGCCACGAACCTCGGCGGAGCCTGCCGGATCACGTCCAGGTCGACCACGATGCCGATCGGGCTGGGCACCCCGTAGGAGCCCCGACCGGCGTCGTTGTCGAGGGTGGAGACGGGTGAGCAGATGCCGTCGTGGGCGAGGTTGGTGGCGACCGCGACCAGCGGCAGGCCGACCCGGGCGGCGGCGTACTTGGCGGCGTCGATGATCTTGCCGCCGCCGAGGCCGACGATGGCGTCGTAGTGCCCGCCGCGCATCGCCTCGGCCAGCCGGACCGCGCTGTCCAGGCTGCCGTCGTCCACGTTGTACCAGTCGGCGCCGGGCAGGGCCGGCTCCAGCCGCTCGCGCAGCACCGCCCCCGAGCCGTTGCTGATCGCCACCGCGATCCGGCCCGAGGCGGAGAGCCGCTGGTCGGCGAGGATGCCGCCGAGCGCGTCCAGCGCGCCGGAGCGGATCTCGACGAAGACCGGCGACGGCACCAGCCGGGTCAGTACTGGCACGCGATCTCCCGCGCCTTGGCCAGGTCCTCGTGGTTGTCGACCTCGACCCAGGAGACCTCGCCGATCGGCTGCACGTCGATCCGCAGGCCGCGGTCGACCATCTCCTGGTAGCCGTCCTCGTAGTACAGCTGCGGGTCGCGCTCGTAGGTGGCGCGCAACGCGTCGGTGAGGTCGGCGGCGGCGGCGGGGTTGATCACGGTGACGCCGATGTACTCACCGGTGGCCTCGGCCGGGTCCATCAGCTTGGTGATGCGCCGCATGCCGGCCGCCGGGTCGACGACGACCTTCATCTCCTCGTCGGCGAGCTTCTTCACGGTGTCGAGGGCGAGCAGGATGCCGGGCTCACGGCCCTCGGCGACCAGCCGGGCGTTGCCCTCCAGCATGGTGCGCTGGACGGAGGCGGGGTGGACGGTGTCACCGTTGGCGAGCAGCAGGCCCTCGGCGAAGAGCTCGCGGGCACACCAGAGGGAGTAGGCGTTGTTCCACTCCTCGGCCTTGTCGTTCTCGACCAGGGTGAGCTTGACGCCGTACTTCTGCTCCAGCGCCGCCTTGCGGTCGTACACCGCCTCCTTGCGGTAGCCGACGACGATCGCCGCCTCGCGCAGGCCGACCTCGGCGAAGTTGCCGAGGGTGAGGTCCAGGACGGTCCGCTCGCCGTCGACCGGCACCAGCGCCTTCGGCAGGGTGTCGGTGTACGGGCGCAGCCGGCGGCCGGCGCCGGCTGCCAGAACGAGGCCGATCATGCGGGGGTCTCCTGATCCGTCGTGCTGTGCTGATCCGTCGGACTGTGCCGGTCCGTCGGGCCGTGCCGCTCCGTGGACGGTGCGCTGCTGCGGGCCGTCGCGGTGGCACGCCGGTGCCGGTGGGAATGCGGGCACCGTGTCGTATGTGATGGTAGGCGACCGCGGCGACCGGCCCGAACGCGGCCGGGGGCGGCATCCGGGCCCGGGAGGGCGGCGAGCACCACGGTCAGGGCCGGTCGTGAAGGAGGGGTGCCGTCGACGTGTCGGTTCTCCGTACGTATGCCACCGGCATCGAACAGGTGCCGAACGAATCCCGAACAGTTCTGCTATTCCGGCGCCCATTCCGACACCAGGAATGTGCCGGGATCGGTCATGATCCGCCCGGTTGTGTGTGGGACCCCTGCTGACCGCCACCCGTACGGCAGACTGGGGCAGGACGCCACCGGTGCTCCCATTGCCCCCGAAAGAGGCCTCATGCCCCAGAGTCTGCCGACCAACCCGACGCACTTCACCTCCGAGATCGACACCGGTCTCGACGTGGAGACCGACGTGACGGCCGACGTGACGTCCACCCCCGGAGCCGCGGCCGGGGCGTCCGCAGGGGCCGGGATCCTGCTGGAGCTCGTCGACGACGAGGGCGTCACGATCGGCACCGCCGAGAAGCTCTGGGCCCACCAGCAGCCGGGCCGGCTGCACCGGGCGTTCTCCGTGTTCCTCTTCGACCGGCAGGGCCGGCTGCTGCTCCAGCGCCGCGCCCTGGGCAAGTACCACTCCCCCGGTGTCTGGTCGAACACCTGCTGCGGCCACCCGTACCCCGACGAGCCGCCGTTCGTCGCCGCCGCCCGCCGCACCGCGGAGGAGCTCGGCGTCGCGCCGGCACTGCTCTGCGAGGCCGGCACCGTCCGGTACGACCTGCCCGACGAGGCCTCCGGCCTGATCGAGCGGGAGTGGAACCACCTGTTCGTCGGCCTGGTCACCGCCCCGGTGGAGCCGGACCCGGAGGAGGTGGACGACGTCGCCTTCGTCACCGCACAGGAGCTGCGGGAGTTGCAGGCCGAGCGGCCGTTCTCGGTCTGGTTCCAGACGGTCTTCGAGGCGGCACTGCCCGGCATCCGCGAGATCGCCGGCCGGGACTGGTAGCCGGGACCGCCGTGGGCGCCGGCCGGAGGGACGGGCGGGGGCCGGCGGTCGGCCGCCTCCTCGCCCCCGGCGTTACTCCATGTCCTTGCGCGGGATGGGCAGCGAGGCCCAGATGACCTTGCCGCCCTCCCCCGTCCGCTCCACGTCGCAGACCCCGCCGGCCTGCAGCGTCACGCTCTTCACCAGCAACAGCCCGCGCCCGCCGAGCCGCCCGGTGTCCGTCTCCAGTGCCTTCGGCCGGTACGGGTCGCCGTCCTCGACCGACACCCGCACCCAGCCGCCGCGGACCGTCAGCTCGGTGGTCACCTCCGGGGACAGCTCGGCGGCGTGCGTCACGGCATTGCTCACCAGCTCCGAGACGATCAGCAGTACGTCGTCCACCAGCTCCTGGTAGCGCACCCCCGCCATGCCCTGGGCGAGCAGCCGGTCCCGCACCGCGTGCCTGGTCCGGGGCACCGAGGCCTCCGCGGCCGGCACCGCGAACCGCCACACCCCCTCGGCCGGCCCGGCCGCCACCCGTCTCGGCTCGGCCTCTGCCGCCCCGCTGATCTGCTCCAGCTCCACGTCCAGCCGCCCTTCGTCCGCGACCCCGGGAATCAGGCGTTCCGCTCATGGCGCCCTTGGTCCACAGAGGCTAGGAGAGCCGCCCCCGGGTCCGTGGCACCGTCGACAACTTGACCGTGTCGGATCACCCGCGACCGGTTCCGACCGTCAGTCGGTCGCAACCCGACCGCTTCTCGCCCCTGAACCACCGATTCGCTCACCTTCGCGATCCGTCCCTGCCAGCCCGGCGATCCCCGCCGGGGAAACGCAGGTGAGAAGCACTCCGGAAGCCTGGTAATGTTCTCTCTGTCGCCAAGGGGGCGAGAGAAAAGCCCCCGAAGCACACACCCCGTCCGGGTGGCGGAATGGCAGACGCGCTAGCTTGAGGTGCTAGTGCCCTTTATCGGGCGTGGGGGTTCAAGTCCCCCCTCGGACACCGCGATTCCCCGTGGGAACTCGAAAGAGTTCCCACGGGGAATTTCTCTTTTCCCGGCCCCCGGCCTTCTCGGCCTTCCCCGCCGCCTCCCCCCAGCCTTCCCCGCGGTTTTCCGTGGCGGCGTGCCGGTGGGAGTCCCTTCTCTTCTCCCACTTCTCCTCGCACCCCCTCATGGCCGCTGACCTGCGGACAGCTGGGTCCGATAGTCGGACACGAGATGGCAACGATCGAACGATCTGAGCTTTATCTGAGGCTTTAGTCCGATTTCGCACCATAGTCTGCTGTGCGTTTGTCCGGCCTCCATGAGCTGAGCCAGGACCGGACGAGGACCTGACGAGAACCCGACGAGACAGAGGACCGAGACGTTGAGCGCGCCTGAGCCGACGACGGCATCCCATCAGCACTACCGCCGCTCGCTCGGCACCATCAGCCTGACGGCCGTCGGGCTGGGCTCGATCATCGGGTCGGGCTGGCTGTTCGGTGCGGAGCGGGCGGCGCGGCTCGCCGGGCCGGCGTCCATCGTCGCCTGGGTGATCGGCGCGGCGGTGGCCCTCACCATCGCGCTGACCTACAGCGAGCTGGGCTCGATGTTCCCCAAGGCCGGCGGCATGGTGCGGTACGGGCAGTACTCGCACGGCTCGCTGGCCGGCTACCTGGCCGCCTGGGCCAACTGGATCGCGATCGTCTCGGTGATCCCGGGCGAGGCGACCGCCTCGGTGCAGTACATGAGCTCCTGGCACTTCGGCTGGGCGCAGGGCCTCTACGACGGGAAGGAACTGACCGTCAGCGGGGTCGCGCTGGCCAGCGTGCTGCTGGTCGGGTACTTCGCGCTGAACTGGTTCGCGATCACGCTGTTCGCCAAGACCAACACCGCGATCACCGTGTTCAAGGTCATCGTCCCGACGCTGACCGCGGGCTCCCTGCTGCTGGCACACTTCGACACCGCCCACTTCACCGACCACGGCGGTTTCGCCCCGAACGGCTGGAGCGCGGTGTTCACCGCCGTCGCCGTCTCCGGCATCGTCTGGGCGTTCAACGGGTTCCAGTCCCCGCTCAACCTGGCGGGCGAGGCGCGCAACCCCGGCAAGTCGCTGCCCAAGGCCGTGATCGGCTCGATCCTGATCGCCCTGGTGATCTACGTCGCGCTGCAGGTCGCCTTCCTCGGCGCCGTCCCGGCCGCCGACCTGTCGAACGGCTGGAGCGGCCTCGGCTACACCTCCCCGCTGGCCGACCTGTCGATCGCCTGGGGCCTGAACTGGCTCGCCCTGCTGCTGTACGCGGACGCCTTCGTCTCCCCCAGCGGCACCGGCATGATCTACGCCGCCACCACCTCGCGCATGATCCACGGCGTGCAGGAGAACGGCCACCTGCCGAAGCTGTTCGGCCGGGTGGACCAGAAGACCGGCATCCCGCGGCCGGCCCTGCTGCTCAACCTGCTGATCGCCTTCCTCTTCCTCGCCGTCTTCCGCGGCTGGGGCTCGCTCGCCGAGATCGTCTCGGTGGCCACCGTGATCTCGTACATCACCGGCCCCGTCGCGGTGATGGCGCTGCGCCGCCTCGCCCCCGAGCTGCCCCGCCCCGTCCGGCTGCGTGCGATGCCGGTGATCGCCCCCGTCGCCATGGTCTTCGGCTCCCTGGTGCTCTACTGGGCCCGCTGGCCGCTGACCGGCAAGGTCATCCTGCTGATGGCCGCCGGCCTGCCGATCTGGGCCTGGTACGAGCTGCGCAAGCCGTGGGCCGAGCTGAAGCCGCACCTGCGGGCCGGCGCCTGGATGATCGCCTACCTCTTCGTGATGGCCTCCGTCTCCTGGGCCGGCTCCACCGACTTCGGCGGCCAGGGCTACCTGCCGGAGGGCTGGGACCTGCTGGTCGTCGCCGCGATCGGCCTCGCCTTCTACTACTGGGGCGTCGCCAGCGCCTGGGCCAACCCCTCCCTCGCCGCCGTCAAGCGCGAGCTGGCCGCCGAGGGCGACGGCACCGCCACCATCCCGCACCAGGGTGGCGAGCCCTCGCGGGTCTGAGGCACCTGACACCTGTCACGCAGAGCGCCGGTCGAGTTCTCTCGGCCGGCGCTTTGCCGTGGCGGCGGGTGTGCGGGGGGGTGGAGTGGCACCGGGCTCGGTGCTCCGGGGCGGGGGCGGTCAGGCCTGGACGGGGGCGGTCAGGCTCCGGGGCGGGGGCGGTCAGGCCGGGGTGCGGGCCGGGCGGGTGAGGCGGACGGCGAGGCCGAGGTGGAGGAGGGCGAGGAGGGTGCCGCCGACGGCCATGCCCGGGTTGTGGGCGGAGACGCCGATGGCCGCGTCGGCCACCTGGACCGCGCCCGAGACCAGGAGCAGCGGGGCGAGGCCGCGGCCGGTCCGGCTGATCAGCAACTGGTGCAGGAGGGCGGCGCCGAGCGGGAGGGCGCGGGCGGCGTACGCCTGGACGTAGAGCTCGGCGAGGGGGCCGGCCGGGCCGGTGGAGCCGGGCAGGGCCAGCTCCGGGGAGAGCAGGCCGACGATGCTGGACGCCATCGAGAGCGCGGCGCCGGCCGCGTTGGCGATCACCAGAGCGCGCATGCCCCGACCGGTGGGCGTGGTGACGATGGCGGGGGCGGAGAGGGGGGTGAGGACGGAGCGGCGCAGCATTAGATCAGACCTCAAATCGTTCGAGCTGTGAATTGTTTCTGCATGCTAGCGTTCCTCGCGTGAACGATGTCAACCCCTCACCGCTGACGGCATCCCTGGTCTTCCGGCTCGGCACGCTCGGCAGCGTCGTCACGGCGCGGTTCACCGAGGCACTGGCCGAGCTCGGGCTCAAGCCGAAGCACGTCGGTCTGATGGTGGCGCTGGACTCCGGCGCACCGCCGTCCCAGCTGGAGCTGTCCCGGATCATGGCGGTCGCGCCCAGCCTGGTGGTCTCGCTGGCCGACCACCTGGAGCAGATCGGCGCCGTGGACCGCGTCCGCGACCCGGCGGACCGGCGCCGTCAGGTGCTCGCGCTGACGGACGCCGGCCGGGCCCTGCTCGGTGACTGCACCGCGCTCGCGCACCGGCTGGACGCGGAGCTCACCGCCTCGCTGGGCGGGTCCGAGCGGGAGGCGCTGCGGCGCACGCTCGGCGTGCTGGGCGCGGAGGCGGGGCTGCCGACGCGCGACTGAGGGCGGCCGGCCCCTCGATGTCCTCGCCGGAACGCAGGCCGGCTCTGCGCCGAGAACCCGCGCCGGAACACCTCGCGGGTACTCGCCGCAAGAACGCCGAAAGCCGCGCGGCCTCTCGGGCCACGCGGCTTTCGGTACGGGTGGGGACGGGGGCGTCAGCCCCGGCGGGCGCGGCGGATGGCGGAGGTGACCACCGGCGGGAGGAGGTCCCCCGCGACGCGCTTGGCCACATTGGCCGGCCGACGGCGCTCGGCGGCGCGGGCCCGGCGGACGGCCAGGTCCTCGGCAGCCTCCTCCTGGGCGCGCAACGCCTCATGGCGGGCTTCCTCGGCCTCGCGGCGGGCGGCCTCGACGGCGAGCCGGTCGTAGTGCCGGGAGGGGCGGAACGGTTCGATGCCGTCGGAGGTGCCGTTGAGCCGCAGCACCTGCTGCCCGTTCAGGGTCTCGACGCTGAGGTGACAGCCCTCGGCCAGGCCGATCCGGTCCAGCAGATCCCGCTGGGCGGGCTCGGGGTCGCCCCAGGTGCCATAGAACTTGCACTCGGTGAGCACGATCGGCTTGAGGCCGTGGTTGAACACCGCCTCCCAGGTGGCGGCGGCGACACCGGGGGTGTGCGCGGAGCGGTAGTCGTCCAGTACCACCACGCCCTGCGGCTGGAGCGCCGCCCGGGCCACCTGGAGGTCCCCCACCACGTGCTCGTACAGGTGCGAGGCGTCGATGTGGATGAAACGGAAGGCACCGGCCGGGATGCGGCCGCCGGCCAGGCTGGAGGTGGGCGCCTGGATGATCTCCGGCAGCGACTTGTGGAACGAGAGGTAGTTGGACTCGAACGCGGACCGGGTCAACGTCTTGCGATAGGACATGGTCATCTCGGCGGCGTTCTCGTCGTCCGGGGCGTCCGAGTCGAACAGGTCGCACACCGTGAACGTCTCGGCCGGCTGCAGGTGGCCGCCTATCACGATCGCGCTGCGCCCCAGGTAGGCGCCCATCTCCAGGAGGTCCCCGGTGACCCCCGCCTTCTCCTGGCGAGCCAGGAACCACTCGAACAGGTGGCGGTCGTGGTCCCAGAACCAGCCGGGGACGTCATCGAGCACAGCAGGCTCGGCGGGCCGGTGCTGCTCGGTGCTCAACGCGGCGTCGCTCACGAGGTTGCTCCTTACACGCTACGGACGACCATTGGGGGCGTTCCCCGGGCACGGATACGCGGGGCGGAAGGTGGAAGCCTCCCCCCATCATCCGGAGCAGCCGTCGACCCGGCACGGCGAGAACCCGCTCGGATTTCCTGTCGACGCTGGTACCGCGCGCCCGATTGGGCTGCAATCTACCTCCCACCGGGCAGAGTTGAGGAGAGTTTGCACGGAAATCGCTCGCCGACGATCACCGGTAAGACCCGTGGCGGGCAGGCGACTCGGACGCCGGCGGAGGGGGCCCCGGATGTCGGCTCGGATGTCGGCCCAGACGGCGGGGGCATCGGCCCGGACGCCGGCGGGGGCATCGGCCCGGATGTCGGCGGGGGCATCGGCCCGGATGTCGGCGGGGAAGGGACCGGGGCAACCGGTTCGTCCATTCTTCCGCCGGCACCCCCGGCCTGTCACCATCCGCCGGAATGATCTTCGTCTTGCCGGCCACGCCTAGCGTGATGGCGGGTGGCCCCCGATCCGGGGCCAGGACGAACGGAGCGTTTCGCGATGACGACGACACCCGCACACCACCGCGCCCTGGCGGAGGAGCTGCTCGGGATGATGGCCGAGGACCAGGGCGCCGCCCATCTCGCCAACAGCCCGGACCTCGCGGAGCAGGCGGCCTGGCGGCGGCTGACCGCCCGGCACGGGGACCGCCTGCACGCGATCATGACCGAGCACGGCTGGCCGTCCGAACCGCTGGTCGGTGCCGACGCCGCCCGCGCCGCCTGGCTGGTCGCGCAGCACGCGGACCGCCAACTCGACGTGCAGCGGTGGGCGGTGGCGCTGATGACGACAGCAGTGGCGGACGGCGCGGCGAGTGCACGAGACCTCGCCTTCCTGGCCGACCGGCTGGCCGTCAACGAGGGGCGCGAGCAGCGGTACGGCACCCAGATCGGCGCGGTGGCCGACGGCCGGCCGGTGCCGTGGCCGTGCGAGGACCCTGCACGGCTGGACGAGCGGCGGGCAGAGGCCGGGATCGAGCCGTTCGACGAGTACACCGCCCGGTTCACGCCACGCTGAACGGCGGGAGCCCCGGCCGGCCGGACGCCGGCCAGGTCGACCTCAACGGCGGCCGCTTCAACCCGGTCGCCCCGTTCAGCGGTGACAAGAACTCCGGCCTCGGCCGCGAGCCGGGCCGGCACGGCCTGGAGGCGTTCCTGCAGTACAAGTCGCTGCGGTACTGACCCTGTTGGGGGGTGCGCGCGGCAAGTCGCGCACCCCCCGGGCGTGTTACGCCAGGTCGACGCCCGGGTAGAGCGGGAAGCCGGCGAGGAGGTCGGCGGCGCGCTTGGCGACGCCCTCGCTGAGGGCGGCGTCCAGGGCGTACTGGGCCTTGGAGGGGGCGCCGGTGGAGGTGGTGGCGGGGGTGGTGCCGCGCAGGACGGTGTCGATCAGGGCGGCGACCTCGTCCATCTCGGCGATGCCGAGGCCGCGGGTGGTGAGCGCGGGGGTGCCGAGGCGGACGCCGGAGGTGTACCAGGCGCCGTTCGGGTCCTGCGGGACGGAGTTGCGGTTGGTGACGATGCCGGAGTCCAGCAGCGCGGCCTCGGCCTGGCGGCCGGTCAGGCCGTAGCCGGAGACGTCGGCGAGGACGAGGTGGTTGTCGGTGCCGCCGGTGACCAGCTTGCCGCCGCGGCGCAGCAGCCCCTCGGCGAGGGCCTGCGCGTTGTCGACGACCTGGCGGGCGTAGACCTGGAACTCGGGGCGGCGGGCCTCGGCGAACGCGACCGCCTTGGCGGCCATCACGTGCGGGAGCGGGCCGCCGAGCACCAGCGGACAGCCGCGGTCGACGTGCTCGGCCAGCTCGGAGGTGCAGAGCACCATGCCGCCGCGCGGGCCGCGCAGGGACTTGTGGGTGGTGGTGGTGACGATGTCGGCGTGCGGCACCGGGTCGTAGTCGCCGGTCAGCACCTTGCCCGCGACCAGGCCGGCGAAGTGCGCCATGTCGACCATCAGGGTCGCGCCGACCTCGTCCGCGATCTCCCGCATCCTGCGGAAGTCGACCAGCCGCGGGTACGCTGAGTAGCCGGCCACCAGGATCAGCGGGCGGAACTCCTTGGCGGTGGCGCGCAGCCCGTCGTAGTCGATCAGGCCGGTGGCCGGGTCGGTGCCGTAGCTGCGCTGCTCGAACATCTTGCCGGAGATGTTGGGCCGGAAGCCGTGGGTGAGGTGGCCGCCGGTGTCCAGGGACATGCCGAGCATCCGCTGGTTGCCGAGCTCCTGGCGCAGCTCGGCCCAGTCCTGCTCGGTGAGGTCGTTGACGTTGCGGACGCCGGCGCGCTCCAGTGCCGGGCTCTCGACCCGCTGGGAGAGGACGGCCCAGAAGGCGGTCAGGTTGGCGTCGATGCCGGAATGCGGCTGGACGTAGGCGTGGTCGGCGCCGAAGAGTGCGCGGGCGTGCTCGGCGGCGATGGTCTCGACGGTGTCGACGTTGCGGCAGCCGGCGTAGAAGCGGCGGCCGGCGGTGCCCTCGGCGTACTTGTCGCTGAGCCAGTTGCCCATGGCGAGCAGGACGGCCGGGGAGGCGTAGTTCTCGCTGGCGATCAGCTTGAGCGAGGCCCGCTGGTCCTCGATCTCCTGGCCGATGGCGGCGGCGATCCGCGGCTCGACCTCGCGGACGGTGTCCAGCGCGCTGCGGAAGGCGGTGTTGGCGGTGGCGCTGGCGGTGGTGTGGGGGTGCGGGTGCTGGGCCAAGGCGGTCTCCTCGTGACGAGTTCGGACGGCCCAGGCGCTCGGCAACTGTGACGTGAGGTTTCACGGAGCCGCTTCCCGATGGTTGATTCCATCCCTGCGCGCCAGTCGCGGCTCACCCGGATCTTATCAACACCGGGCGGACTGTGGCGGAGATCTCAGAATGCGGGACGGGCCATAGCTTTTGACCTGCTATGCCCGTTCTCCTGCAACGGCTGTATTGCGGCGGAATGAAGCCGTCACATTCCCCGAAACATTGCACCGGAGTGCGGGTCGGAATGATTTGCGGAAGTCCGGTGGTGTCCGATCTGATGGCGCTCGGCCGGCCGCCGGGAAACCCCCGAAGGCCGGTCCGGAAATGCACACCAGCGCACCCTCACCCACGGGGCGGCGGAGAATTCGGGGAGTACGCCTCTCATGGCAGTGGTCGAGACAGTCACAGAGACGGCCGGGGCGGCACGCCCGGCCGCGCCCGCCCCGCAGAGCCTCCTCCGCCGGATCCGCCGCGACCGGGTCGGCGCCGCCGCGCTCGCCGTCGTCCTGCTCTTCCTCCTGCTCGCACTCGCCGCACCGCTGATCGCCGCCCTGTACGGCAGGACCCCGGTCGAGCACTACGGCCAGAACACGCCCGGTCTGCTCAGCGACGGTGGACTGCCGATCGCGCCGAACGGCGGGATCTCCGGCGACTTCTGGTTCGGCCTGGAGCCCGGGCTCGGCCGGGACGTCCTCACCCAGCTGCTCTACGGCATCCGCACCTCGCTGCTGATCGCCTTCGCCGCCGCGGCCGTCACCACCACCCTCGGGGTGCTGGCCGGCGTCGCGGTGGGCTACCTCGGCGGGATCACCGACCGGCTCTTCGGCTTCCTCTGCAACGTCCTGCTGGCCTTCCCGACGCTGCTCCTGCTGCTCGCGCTCAGCCCGGTCATCCAGTCCCGGCTGGTCGATCCGGGCAGTGCCGAACCGGAGTGGATGCAGTTCCTGGTACTGATCCTGGTGTTCTCCGCGTTCGGCTGGATTCCGCTCGCGCTTTCCCTCAGGGCCTCCGTCCGGTCACTTCGGGAAAGGGATTTCGTGCAGTCCGCCCGAGCCCTGGGTGCGAGCGGATTCCATATCGTCTTCCGCGAACTCCTGCCGAATGTCCGGGCGCAGCTGTTGGTGCACGCCACGATGGCGGTGCCGACGTTCGTCGCCACCGAGGCGGTGCTCTCGTTCCTCGGCGTCGGCATCAACGAACCGGTCCCGGACTGGGGCCGGATGATCGCCCGCGGCTCCGAGGTCTTCCAGGCCGACCCGACCTACATGTTCTTCCCGGGCGTGGCGCTGCTGCTGTTCGTGCTCGCCTTCAACCTGCTCGGCGACGCCGTTCGGGACGCACTGGACCCGCGCGCCGGCCGCTGAATCCTTCTCTTCCCCTTTTGCCTGCTCCACCCTTTCGCCTGCTCATCCCTTCCACCTGACCGCCCCCACCTGCCGGGGCACACCTAGCCGCCCCACACCCCGGGGCAAGGAGAGATTTCGCCATGCGCTGGATCAAACCGTCCCTCGCCGTCGTCGTCACCGCGGTGCTGGCGACCTCCTGCTCGGCCGGCGCGGGCTCCAGCTCCGGCACCGGCAGCAGCGCCGCCGCCAAGGACGCCTCGCCGCTGACCGCCGCGCTCGGCACCGAGAAGGAGAGCGCGGGACCTGCCCCCGCCGTTCCTGGCGCCCGCCCAGGCGGCACGGTCAACGTCTACAACACCACCGAGTTCCGCCACCTCGACCCGCAGAAGGTCTACGCGGGCGCCGCCTACAACACCTCGCTGCTCTGGGGCCGCCAGCTGACCCAGTACCAGGTCGTCGACGGCAAGGCCCGGCTGGTCGGCGACCTCGCCACCGACACCGGCAGCTCCGCCGACGGCGGGCGCACCTGGACGTACCGGCTGAAGGAGGGCGTGGCCTGGGAGGACGGCCAGCCGATCACCTCCCAGCAGGTCAAGTACGGCATCGAGCGCACCTTCGGCAAGGGCTACGAGGTCGGCCCGCCGTACTGGCCGCAGTGGCTCACCGGCGAGGCCAGCTACGACGACGCGCGCAAGAAGTACGGCGGCCCGCAGGACGGCGACCTCGCCGCGATCGAGACGCCGGACGAGCGCACCGTCGTCTTCCACTTCCCGCAGCCGCAGGCCGACGTGCCGTACATGGCCGCGCAGTCCTCCTCCTCTCCGGTGCGCAAGGACAAGGACACCGGGACGGAGTACGACCGGCTGCCGTTCGCCAGCGGCCCGTACCGGATCGTCGAGCACGTCCAGAACACCCGGATGGTGCTGGAGCGCAACCCGCACTGGAAGCCGGAGACCGACCCGATCCGCAACCAGTACCCGGAGAAGTTCGTCTTCACCTACGGCAAGGAGGCGCTCAACATCAACCAGGAGATCCTCTCCGGCCGGGACGGCGGCGCCGACGCCACCACGGTGGCCACGCAGCTCTCCCCCGAGCTCTACCAGACCGTCGACACCGACCCCAAGGCCAAGGAGCTGGTGGTCTCCGGCCGGCAGGGCGCCTTCGTCACCCAGCTGGTGATCAACAACGAGCGGGTGCCGGACGTCGAGGTCCGCAAGGCGCTCCACCTCGCCTACCCGCGCCAGCAGGCCCGCCAGGTCCAGGGCGGCACCCGGGCCGGCGAACTGGCCACCACGCTCAGCTCGCCCGCACTGGTCGACTGGCAGAAGTACGACCTGTACCCGGTCAAGCCGGAGGGCGACCCGGAGGCCGCCAAGGCCGTCCTCGCCAAGGCCAGGCAGGCGCCCTCCTCGCTCACCTACGCGTACGCCAACACGCCCGTCGGGCAGCGCGTGGCGCAGGTGCTGGTCGACGGCTTCGCCAAGGCCGGCATCACCATCGTGCCCAAGCCGATCGACCCCAAGGCGCTGCTGGACGAGGCGCACCGCGCCGACTCCCCGTACGACCTGTTCGAGGAGACCAGCTCGGTCGACTGGCCGACCCCGTCCACGCTGATCCCGTTCTCCTTCGACGGCCGCGCCAACAGCGACCTCAACTCCGCCCGCTACCACAACGGCGAGGTGGACAAGGAGATCGACCGGATCAACCAGATCGGCGAGCCGCGCGCCAAGGCCAAGGAGCTGTACGCGCTGGAGCAGACCGTGATGAAGGACGTGCCGGTGCTGCCCTTCGCCTACCCGAACATGAACCAGCTGCGCGGCAGCAACGTCGGCGGCACGTTCATCCACCCGATCTACGGGTCGGTGAGCCTGGCCTGGCTGTACCTGAAGTCCTGACGCCGTGACGTCTGACGTCCTGACGCTTTGACGTCGTGACGTCGTGACGCCGTGACGCCCCCTTCGGCTCCCGCCCGTCCTGCGGGCGGGGGCCGCCCCGACGCCCCCTGATTCGGACCGGCCATGCTCTCCTTCGCCCTGCGGCGGACCATCCAGGCCCTCGCCGTCCTGGTCGCGGTCTCCGCCGCCGCCTTCGCCCTCTTCTACGCCGCCCCCGCCGACCCGGCCCGCGCCGCCTGCGGCCCGCGCTGCGACTCCGGCCAGGTCGCGTCGGTCCGCCAGAGCATGGGCCTGGACCAGCCGCTGCTCACCCAGTACACCGACTACCTCGCCGGGGTGGTCGCCGGGCGGGACATCAAGGACGTGGACGGTTCGGCCATCCACTGCGACGCGCCCTGCCTCGGCTACTCGTACCGGCTGCACCAGCCCGTCACCGAGGCGCTGGTCGACCATCTGCCGGTCACCTTCTCGCTGACGGCCGGCGCGCTCGCCGTCCTGGTGCTGCTCGGCCTCGGCACCGGTTTCGTCTCCGCGCTGCGCCACGGGACCAGGACGGACCGGCTGCTCTCCGGCTTCACCCTGGTCGGCGCCAGCGTGCAGATCTACTTCCTCGGGTACGTCGCGCAGTGGGCACTGGTCTACAGCACCGGCCTGTTGCCACTGCCCTCCTACACCCCGCCGACCAAGGACCTGGCCGCCTGGGCGGGCGGGATGCTGCTGCCCTGGCTCGTCCTCGGATTCGTCAACTCGGCTGTCTTCGCCAGGCTTTCGCGCTCCCAGTTGCTGGAGACGATGAACGAGGAGTACGTCCGCACCGCGCGCGGCAAGGGCCTCGGCCGGCTGCGCGCCCACCTGAAGTACACCTCGCGCGGCGCCGCCGGGCCGCTGGTGCAGCTGCTCGGCCTGGAGGCCGGCGCACTGCTCGGCGGCGCGGTGATCACCGAGACGGTGTTCGGGCTGAACGGCGTCGGCACGTTCGCCGCCGACGCCGTCGCCGGGCAGGACCTGCCGGCCGTGGTGGGCGCCGTGCTGCTGGCCGCCTGCTTCGTGGTGCTCCTCGTCGCGCTGGCCGACCTGGCGGTGGCCTGGCTCGACCCGCGCATCCGCCTCAGCTGACCTGCCCCTCCGCCGTTCTGGAGCTCCCCATGACCGCCTCCGCCTCCGCCCCGTCCATCGCGTCCGCCACGTCCGCCGCGTCCGCCGATCCGGTGCTGAGCGTCCGCGACCTGTCGGTGACCTTCGCCGACCCGCGTGGCGGCGCGCCCGTGCACGCCGTCCGCGGCCTCTCCTTCGACCTCGCCCGTGGGGAGGTCCTCGGCCTGGTGGGCGAGTCCGGTTCCGGCAAGTCGGCGACCGGCCTGGCCGTGCTCGGCCTGCACGACCCGCGCACCACCACCGTCACCGGCTCGATCCGGCTGGCGG
This sequence comes from Kitasatospora sp. NPDC041988, assembly GCF_055588525.1. Classification (NCBI taxonomy): domain Bacteria; kingdom Bacillati; phylum Actinomycetota; class Actinomycetes; order Kitasatosporales; family Streptomycetaceae; genus Kitasatospora; species Kitasatospora sp. NPDC041988. The sequence continues at coordinate 68,848 of NZ_JBVJCO010000027.1, read as the reverse complement.
GGACGGCAACCGGGTCGGGGACGGAATCGGAATCGGGATCGGGGACGGGTGACACGGGGGCAGGCGGCACGGAGCCCCGTGGGCAGGAGCTGGTCGGCGCGGCCGAGTCCGTGCTGCGCGAGGTGCGCGGCGGCCGGGTCGCCCTGGTCTTCCAGGACGCGCTCACCTCGCTCAGCCCGTTCCACGGTGTCGGCGCCCAGCTGGCCGAGATGTACCGCCTGCACCACCCCGGCGCCGGCCGTGCCGTGGCCCGGCAGCGGGCGGCCGCGATGTTGGACCGGGTCGGCATCCCGACCGCCCGGGCCCGCGACTACCCGCACCAGTTCTCCGGCGGCATGCGCCAGCGGGTGATGATCGCGATGGCCCTGATGAACGACCCCGACGTGCTGATCGCCGACGAGCCCACCACCGCGCTCGACGCCCGCGTCCAGCGGCAGGTGCTCGACCTGCTCGGCGAGTTGCAGCGCGAGCACGGCACCGCCGTCCTGCTGGTCAGCCACGACCTGGGCGTGGTCGCGGGGACGACCGACCGGACCCTGGTCCTGCGCGGCGGGGAGGAGGTGGAGTCGGCACCGACGGCCTCTTTGCTGGCCGCGCCGCAACAGCCGTACACCCGGGCCCTGGTGGGCGCGGCGCTCACCAGGGAGACCGTACCGGGCACACCGCTGCCGACAGTTGACGATCCGTCACCATTGCCAGCCTTCGCCTTCGGGGAGCGGACGGCTCCTGCGGCCGGCCGGTGGCTGGTCGAGGTCGAGGACCTCGCCGTCCACTTCCCCGGACGGCGGCGGCTCCCCGGCCGGCGAGCCGAACCCGTCCGGGCGGTCGAGGGCGTGAGCCTGCGGATCGCCCCCGGCGAGACGCTGGGCCTGGTCGGCGAGTCCGGCTCCGGCAAGTCCACCACCTCCCGGGTGCTGGCCGGCCTCCAGCCCGCCACCGCGGGCCGGATCCGCTACGACGGCGTCGACGCCACCGCCCCCGACCGGGCGCTCCGGCAGCGGCTCAGCCGCGAGGTCCAGCTCGTCTTCCAGGACCCGTACGCCTCGCTCAACCCGCGCCGCACCGTCGCCCAGACGCTCGACACGCCGCTGCGGCTGCATACCGCGCTCTCCGCGGCCGAACGGCGCGAGCGGTCCGCCGAGCTGCTGGAACAGGTCGGCCTGCCCGCCGCCCACCTGGACCGCTACCCGCACGAGTTCTCCGGCGGCCAGCGCCAGCGGATCGGCATCGCCCGGGCGCTCGCCCCCGAACCGCGGCTGATCATCGCCGACGAGCCGGTCTCCGCGCTCGACGTCTCCGTCCAGGCCCAGGTGCTCAACCTGCTGATGGAGCTGCGCGAACGGCTCGGCGTCGCCTTCCTGTTCGTCTCGCACGACCTCGCCGTGGTGCGGCACTTCTGCGACCGGGTCGCCGTGATGCACCGCGGGCGGCTGGTCGAGTCCACCGGCCGGGACCAGTTGTTCACCGCCCCGCACACCGACTACACCAGGGAACTGCTGGCAGCCGCGCACTGAGGGTGGGACGGTCGGGGTAGGAGCTCCGTGATCGAAGCCCTCCGACCCCGACCGGAAAGCCCCACCGACCATGCCTGACGTGGATACGCCCGACCAGCCCGCCGTCGACCAGCAGCTCGTCGACGCCGCCACCGATGTCGTCCGCCGCTTCGGCCGGGGCGACAACCACACCGTCGCAGCCGCCGCCCGCAACGCCGACGGCCGGATCGTCACCGCCCTCAACGCCTACCACTTCACCGGCGGCCCCTGCGCCGAGACGGCCCTGATCGGCGCGGCCGCCGCCCAGGGCGCCTACGACCTCACCACCGTCGTGGCCGTCGCCGACCGGGGCCGCGGCGTCATCCCGCCCTGCGGCCGCTGCCGGCAGATGCTGCTCGACTACTTCCCCGCCATCGGCGTCATCGTCGGCACCGGCGACCGGACCCGCACCGTCCCCGTCCTCGACCTCCTCCCCGAGGCCTACGCCTGGTCCGACCACCAGGACGAGTAGCTGTCCCGCCCCGCCCCGCCCCGCCCCGCCGGGAGGATCGTGGCCACATGAGCGGCACTTCCCCGGTCCGGCGCCGGGCGAGGTCACGGATGCGCGCCGAGATGCCGCCACCGCACCGGGTCGGTAGCACCGGCGCCGGCGCGGTCGGAGGGCTTGGCGGGCGGGAGTGCGCGGTGGTCGGTGCAGTCCAGTACGAGCGCCTGGTCGGCCCCGCGCTGGAACTCGTAGTCGACCTGCTGCAGCCGGCTCGGGATGCCGTAGCCGGCCAGCTCGTGCCGGATCCGGTCGAGTGCGGCGTACCGCCTGTCACTGGTGTGCAGGACCACCGGGAACAGCCGCACCTGCCAGCGGGCTACCCGCACCAGCTCGATCAGCGAGTCCAGGTGGAACTCCTCGTCGAGCTGGGCGCCGTAGGAGAACAGCAGGTGGGAGCTGAGGACGAGGTCGAAGGACCGGTCGGCGAAGGGCAGGCGGGGCAGGGAGGCCGCGAGGTAGCGGCCCGGGCGCGCGGCGGCGTCCACGGCGAACGTACGCGCGGCCTCGGTGCGCAGTCGGGTGTAGCTCCCGACGTCCTCGAACCACGTCCACACGAAGCTCGACGCGTTCTCCACGAGGAACGCGTGCTTGTGTTCGATCTCCTTCAGTGCCAACGCACCCAGTCGCTCCCTGCCGTGGGCGTACTGGGGGTCGACGGCGACGGCGTCCGTACCGCGGGCGCCGGCCCCCGCCACGAAGCTCGCGGCCCCGCCCGGGCAGTCCAGGACCCGCAGGGAGAGGTCATGGTCCGACAGTGCGAACATCGCCCGGTACTCGTCGAAGGATCGGGCACTGACGAGCACGTGCTCAGCCCCTTCCGATGAACGGCATCGTCGTCGGCAGGACGGTGAGGAACTGCACGTTGGTGTCCAACGGCATCGACGCCATCAACAGCAGTGCCTCGGTGAAGCGTTGCACGGGAATCGTCGCCTCGACCGCCATCGTCCCGTCGGCCTGCATCGCGGGAGGCTGCGGGCTTCCGTCGACCGGGGCCACGTTCCCGACGTCGATCTGGCCGCAGGCGATGCCGTACTGCCGGCCGTCCAGTGCCAGCGCCCGGGTCAGTCCGAGCACGGCGTGCTTGGCCGTGGTGTAGGCGATGGAGTTCGGCCGCGGCGAATGCGCCGACGGGGCACCGTTGTTGATGATGCGCCCACCTGCCGGCGACTGCGCCCGCATGGTGCGGAAGGCCTCCTGGGCGCAGAGGAAGGTACCGGTGACCGTGGTGTCCATCACCCTGGTCCAGTCCTCGAACGGCACGTCCGCGATCGGCCTGCGCGCCGTGGCCGCGCCCGCGTTGTTGAACAGCAGGTCGACCCGGCCGAAGCGTTCGCGGACGCTCCGGAAGAGGGCCTCGACCTGTTCGGGGTCCCTGATGTCGGTCGGGACGGCGGCGGTCCGCCGCCGGTCGAGTCCCGCCAGGGCGACGGTCTCCTCCAGCGCGTCCTTGCGCCGGCCGGCCACCACGACCGACCAGCCGGCGTCGAGCAGGGCGAGCGCACCGGCCCTGCCGAGTCCGCTGCCACCGCCGGTGACGATGGCGATCCTGCCGTTTCCCGCTGCGTCGGCGCTCACAGTACCTCCGTGTTCATCCAGACCCTGAGCATCCGGCGGTGCTTCGGGCCGGGCTCGTCGATGTAGGGGGAACGTCCGTGCAGCACCCGGCTGTTGCGGATGATCAGCAGGTCGCCGGCGGCCATGGACAGGCCGAAGGCGATCTCCGGCCGGTAGAGGACCTCGTCGAGGACGGCGAGGGCCTCCCACTGGCGTGCGCTCAGGGGCGGGCCGCCCCGTTCGGGAGACGTCCGCACGGTGCGGGTCTGGTAGTAGCAGCCCGCGGTGCCGTCGGGTTGGGTGAAGAGGATCGGGGAGACGACGACCTGCTCGCCGGCCCGGCCGGTCCGGTCGAAGGTCCAGTCTTCCTCCAGCGTGGCGAGGACGTCCGGCCGTTCCCGCCGGATGAGGTCTCGGACGTGACGGGCGCTGGCCAGCTTGGTCAACCCGCCTCCCCGCACGGCCGGTTGCAGGCAGAGCAGGACCAGCAGGTCACAGGTGTCGCAGTGGAAGCCGAGTTCGGTCGCACCGTCGCCGTCCCGGTCGCGGAGCACCTGGGTCAGGTCGCCCCGGGCGTTCTGGGCGACGATCTCCCCGAACTCCCCCAGCACGAACGACAGGCCCGCCACGACGGCGTCCTCCGCCGCGGACGGATCGATCAGGTTGCGGACGTGCGCGAAGCCCACCGACCGGATGCTGTCGCGGACGAAGGTGCCGAGCACCTCGCGCACCTCCTCCGCCCGGCCCCACTGCCCGGCCTCCGAGTCGGCCCGGAGGAGCCGCCGGTCGCCGTCGGTGAGCGGGAGCGACCAGTGCTTACGTCGGGATTCCAGGTCGGCGCTGCTCCAGCCGATCTCGGTCACCGTGCCATCGGACATGTCGTGCACGACTCCTTCTCGTATGTCCCGGGGTTCTCAGGCGGTCGCCGCGGCCACGGCCTTCGACCACAGTGCCACCGCCTCGTCGATCTGCCCGGCGGTGACGACCAGCGCCGGAATCATCCGTACGACGTTCAGGTGCACCCCGCAGGTCAACAGCAGGAGGCCGAGCTCGGTGGCCTCCTGCTGGGCGCGCTTCGCGGCGGCCGGGTCGGGCGAACCGTCGGGGTGACAGAACTCGTTGCCCAGCATGAGCCCCAGCCCGCGCACGTCGGCGATGGCCGGGGCCGCGGCCGCGACCGTGCGCAGCCCCTCGGCCAGCCGGCTGCCCTGTTCGGCGGCGTTCTCGACGAGGCGCTCGTCACGGATGACGTCGAGCGTCGCGAGCGCGGCAGCGCACGCCACGGCGTTGCCGCCGTACGTCCCGCCCTGCGAGCCCGGCCAGGCCTTTCGCATCAGCGCGGTCGGCGCGGCGATCGCGGAGAGCGGGAAGCCGCTGGCCAGCCCCTTGGCGGTGACCAGGACGTCCGGCACGACGCCGTCGTCGTGCTGGTGGGCCCAGAACATGCCGGTCCGGCCGAACCCGCTCTGCACCTCGTCGAACACCAGCAGGATCCCGTGGCGGTCCGCCCGCTCCCGCAGGCCGGCCAGGAAGCCGGGCGGGGCCGGAACGTAGCCGCCTTCGCCGAGGACCGGTTCGACGAACATCGCGGCGGTCTCGTCGGGAGCGCTGACGGTGGCGAGCACGTGGTCGAGGCCGCGCAGGGCGTGCTCCACGGCCGCCTCCCCGGTCATCCCGAGCCGGAACGCGGAGGGGAACGGCGCCACCGCGACGCCGGGCATCAGCGGGCCGATCCCGGCGCGGAACCGGCTGCCCGCGGTGGTGAGCGCCGCCGCTCCCATCGTGCGCCCGTGGAAGGAGCCGTCGAACACGATGACGTTCGGCCGGCCGGTGGCGTGCCGGGCCAACCGCAGGGCGGCCTCCACCGCCTCGCTGCCGGAGGCGACGTAGAACAGCGCGTCCAACCCGTCGGGCAGCACCTCGCCGAGCCGTTCGGTGAGGGTGAGCAGGGGCTCGTGCAGCACGGTCGTGTACTGCCCGTGGATCAGTTGGCCGGCCTGCCGCCGCACGGCCTCGACCACCCGCGGGTGGCAGTGTCCCGTGCTGGTCACCCCCACGCCGGAGGTGAAGTCCAGGTAGCGCCGGCCGTCGGTGTCGAAGAGGTGGACCCCTTCGCCCCGGGCCGCGACGACGGGCGTGGCTTGTTTGAGCACCGGAGAAAGCTGGGACATCGGACCTACCTCGGTTCGGTGGTACGCGGTGACAGGACTGCGGTGACAGGACTGCGGTGGCGGGACTGCGGTGGCGGGACTGCGGTGAGTGGGCAGCGCCGGCAGGACTGCGGTGGCGGTGGCGGTCAGGCCGTCCGGCCGGAGAGCACGGCCTGCGGGAGGAATCCGGCTTCGGTGGCCCACGACAGGGCGGCGGACCACCACTGCGGGGTCGGGGCGGCGAAGCGCACTCCGGCCCGGCCGAGCACGGAGGCCGTGTAGGAGCTGTCGACGATGATGTTGCGGTCTTCGAGCTGGGACCAGGCCGAGGCCAGCCTGGCCGCGGTCGGGTGCGTCTGCTCGGCGCGGGCCAGGGCCTCGGCGAAGGTGTCGTCGTCGGTCAGCACGACCGGGTAGCCGTACTCCGCCAGCCACCCGACGAGCTCGTCGTGGGGCACCTGGTAGGGGGTCTCCACGTGGTAGACACCGGGTGCGGAGTACGGGTCCGTCGCGATCGCGGCGATCCCCGCGGCCACGGTGTCCACGTGGGAGAACGCGAAGGTCGTCGCCGGCCGGCGCGGCGCCGCACCGGCCAGCACGTAGCCGCGGACGAGCTGGTAGATCCGGTTGTCCCCGATGTTGCTCTGGAACGCGCCGGTGCGGCTGTGCGCCGCGATGTGACCGCTGCGGTGGACGAACCACGGTCGGCCCGACGCCGCCCACGCCCGGACGGTCTCCTCGGCGCCGAACTTCGCCCGCTCGTAAGGGGTACGGAAGCTCTGGCCGATCCGCAGGTCGGCCTCGCTGAAACGGCGGGCGGGTCCGTCGACGCCGCCGGCGACGGCAAGCGTCGAGACATGGTGGAAGGCGGCCCCGGGTGCCTCGGCGTCGACCCAGGCCAGCAGCCGCCGGACCGCGGCGTGGTTGGTCCGCTCCAGGTCGGCGGGTGACGCCACCAGGCGGACGTCCGCGGCGGCGTGGACGACCACCTGGGCGCCGCGGGCGCGGGCCAGGCCGTCCCGGGAGAGCCCGAGGCCCTCCCGGTCGATGTCACCGGCGACCGCCTCGACCCGGCCGGATCCGAATCCGGATGCGAGGCCGAGCCGTCGCGCCGCGGCGGCGTCGTGCTCCGCGCGCACCAGGCAGGTGACCCGCGCCCCCCGTTCGGCGAACTCGGTGAGCAGATGCCTGCCCAGGTAGCCGGTGGCCCCCGTGAGGAGTACCCGGGCGGGTTCGCGCACCCGCCACCGGGAGGTGCCGGGGGGTGTCTCCTTGCCGGCCATCACCCGGCCGGAGTGCAGCACGTGGCCGGGGTGCAGCACCTGGCCGGAGGTCGACAGCGGCGTCCTGGCGCAGGGCGGGGCCGGCGCCCCGGCCGCGTCCGCCACGTCGCGGGCGAAGGCGTCGACGATGCCGTGCGCGTCCTCGTGGGACAGCGCCGGCCAGGTGTACACCAGGTCGGCCACCAGCCGCTCCTCGACGATGCGAGCGGTGAGGCGGAGCAGGTAGAGCGGATCCCCGCCGGCGCACCGGGCGGTACCGGCCTGCTCCTGCGCGACGGACCACCCCAGCGCGGGATCGTCCGGCAGCCGGAACGTCCCGAGGAAGTTGAATCCGGCCTCGGGGCGCGGACCGGCCACATCCATCGGCAGCTGGGGTGCCTCCCGGACCCGCCGCCCGACCTCGTGCGCCCGCTCGGCCGTCGTGCGGCCGCCCGCACCGTCACCGCCGCTCGAACCCTCACCGCCGTCGGCGCGGCCCACGGCGTCGAGGGCCACCCACTTCACGGCCGTGAACCAGCCGACGGTGTCGAGGTACTCGCCTTCGGCGGCCGCGACATCGCGGCCGTGCGTCTCGACCTCCACCGCGAGACGGGACTGGCCGCTCCAGCCCGACGTGGCGTCGGCGAAGGCCGACAGCAGGAGCGCTTCGAGCCCCTGGCCCCGCCCGTGCCGCGCGACGAGCCGGGCGGTCGCACCGCGGTCGAGGGTCCAGGTGACGGCTGCCGCCTCACCGCCGCCGGTCATGCCGGCCGCGGGCAGCCGTGGTGCGCTCACCCCCGGGGCTGTGGACGCCGGGGGCGACATGGTGGCCCAGTCGTAGAAGTCGGCCGTCGCCGGGAGGTCGGCCGGCTGCCCGGACCGCGCCGCCCGGTAGGCACGGGCGAAGTCGTCGAGCAGGATGCGCCAGGAGAGGCCGTCGACCGCCAGGTGGTGCACGATCACCGCCAGCCGGTCGTCGACGCCCGGCGGGCCGGTGAAGAGGTGGACCCGGATCAGCCGCCCGGCCGCAGGGTCGAGGCTGCGGTGCAGTTCGGTGCAGACCCGGTCGACCGCCTCCGCCCGTGGACCGGCCTGCCGCGGGATCGCGGAGAACGTCACCACGTCCAGCTCTCCGACGGGCCGCGGATCGCCGGGACCGTCCGGCAGGACCGGTTGCCGCAGGACCGGATGGCGCCGGACCAGGCCCTCGACGGCCGCCGAGAGCGCCACCGCGTCGACGGCCACCGCACACCGCAGCAGCACGGACTGGTTCCAGTGCCGGAGGTCGTCGAGGGGCTGACGGAACAGCCAACGCTGGGCCGGCGCGAGCCCCCGGTCCCCACGGCGCACCGGCCCGGGCGGCGGCGACGCGTCCTCCCGCACGGGGCGGGCGGCGGCAGCCAGGAGGGTCGGCGTCGGGTGCTGGTAGAAGTCCTCGAACACGATGCGGAACCCCGCGCGACGAACCAGCGCGACCGTGCGCATGGCGAGGATCGAGTCCCCGCCGAGGCTCACCACGTCGGCGTGCGGGCTGAGGAACGGCAGGCCGAGCGCGGTCGCCCAGAGCTCCGCGATGGAGCGGGCCAGCACGGGGGCGCTCCGCTCCGCGGAGGCCGCGTGATCCGTCTGCGGGTGTCGCGCCCGGCCCTCGATGATCCCGCTCATGATCGCGTCCAGGCGCGTGCGGTCGAGCTTCCCGTTCGGGCCGATCGGGAACTCCGCCACCGGGACGATCACCTGGGGTACGGAGTACCCGGGTAACCGGTCGTGCAGGTGGGCGCGGAGTGCGTCCACCGCCAGGGTCTCGCCGCAGCCGTCCGCGATCCTGACGGCGGAGCGAAGTCGGACGCCCGCGGGGGTGTCCCGCGCGACCACCACGGACCGGACGACGGCCGGGGACTCCTCCATCACCCGCTCGATCTCCGCGAGGTCCACCCGGAAGCCCCGGACCTTGACCTGGCGGTCGGACCGGCCGAGGAAGACCAGACTTCCGTCGGGCCGGCGGCGGCATACGTCTCCCGTCCGGTACATCCTGGCCGGGGCCGCCCCCTCCTCCTCGTGCCGGACGAAGCGGCGCGCGGTCTCGTCGGGCCGGCCGAAGTAGCCGGCACTGACGCCCCTCCCGCCGATGAGCAGTTCGCCCGCCACGCCGTCGGGGACGGGGCGGCCCGTGTGCGGGTCCAGCAGCCTGAGGTCCACCTCGCCGATCGCGGTACCGATGGGGACGGTCGCCTCGTCCGCCGGCAGGTCGCCCGGCGTCAGGGCGAGGAAGCAGGTGGCGCCGACGGTCGTCTCCGTCGGGCCGTAGTGGTTGACCACCCGGTCCGCGACACCGTCGTCGAGCAGGGCGGCGGCCAACGTCCGCGGCAGGGCCTCACCGCCCAGCAGCACGGTGTGCAGGGCAGGACTGGTGGCGGGCCGCCCGTCCAGCAGTGCCGTCAGGTGCGACGGTGTCGTCTTGAGCACCGACACCCCCGCACCGCGCAGCGATGCCCAGAAGGACTCGGGGTCACGCGTCGCGTGATCGGGCACCACGTGCACCGAACCCGCGGTCGCGAGCGCGAGCAGCCAGGAGGTGTGACCGAGGTCGGCCGCCAGCGTGGTGACGTGGGCGACGCACGGGGCGTCGGCCTCGGTCAGGCCCAGCCGGCCGCGCAGCGACCGGGCGTAGTGCACCGCGTTGGCGTGGGTGACGGCGACGGCCTTCGGCTCGCCTCCCGAACCCGAGGTGAAGGAGAGGTAGGCCAGATCAGCCTCCGGACCCACGGCGACGGGCTGCCCCGGAAGGCCGGCGGCGGCGCTGCTGGTGACGGCGGGTGCGGCGACGACGGCGTTGATGGCGACGTCGCCGATGCCGCCGTTGTCGACGTTGATGCGGTTGTCGACGTCGACGTCGACAGCCAGCGTCCGGTAGGGCTCCGGTGCCCGCACCGCCGCGTCCGTCGTGAGCACGCAGCCGACCTCGACCGCGTCCAGCCGCCTGCGGACATCCGGTCCCGACCACTCCGTGTCGACCACCACCGCCGTGGCACCCGACCGCAGGACGCCGTGCAGCAACGCGAACAGCCGGGCGTCCCGGGGGCCGAGCAGGGCCACCCGGACACCGCGGCCGACGCCCGACGCGCGCAGCAGGCCGGCGACGCGGCCCGCCACGGCGTCGAGCCTGCGGTAGTCGAACGAGCGGGTCGCGTCGCTCAGGGCGGTCCGGTGCGGGTGGGCGAGAGCATTGCGCGCCAACAGATCGGTCAGCGACGAGATGGGCCGTATCGCAGGCATCACGTGTGTTCGTCTCCGGTTCGTGCGGGCAGCGTCATGAGGTCCGGCCTGTTGTCCGGACGCGATGGGTCCCGGATGTCACCCGCCACGAACGCGTCCAGCCACGCCCCGCGCGGAAGGCGCCGGGCCAGTTCCCAGGCGAGCATGCGGTGCAGGCCGTCGAGGTGGATGAGCCCCTCCCTGACGCGGAGGTCCGTGTAGTCGGAGTGCGGCACCGGGCGGGTGCTGAGGTACACCGGGGTGAGCGGTGCCCGCTTCAGATGCTCGAGCTTCGCCGCGCAGACCGGGTTCGCCTCGGCCCAGTCGGACCCGCCCGCCCGGATGCGGTCCACGGCCTGGCGCACCGTCAGCCCGGACCTCGGGACGAGTTCGATCCGGCCGCCCTCGCTGAGGTGCCAGGGCAGGACGACGTCGAGGACCTCGGCCCGCTCCAGCCGCACCCGCCACCAGCTGCCGAGCAGCTGATCGGCACGCCGGAGGTTCTCCTCGCCGTCCTGGTTGGTGTTCGCCTCGTGCGCCCGCTCGGCCGAATGGTCGCGCAGGTAGACCGCCCGGACCTCGGCGAACGTGGCCGAGCTGACAACCTCCACACCGCCGCCCTTCACGCCGTCCTCGTGTACTCGGTGAAATGCCGGTCCGCGAACAGCTCCGGCCACTGCCCGCCGTCGAGGTCCAGCTCTCTCGCCCGCGCCAGCATCCGCCGCCAGAACGGCTTCACCGGCCGCCAGCGCGCTCCCACCTGGCAGTACGACGCGTCCACGAAGTACCGGGCACGGCCGCCTCCTCCCGGCGCCGGCCGGCGGGCATGGAACAGCGCCGAGTTGAGCAGCACCGTGGAACCGGGCGGCAGCCGGTCGATGACGGCCTCACCCGGCAGTTCGGCGGTGCCGAGGTGGGCAAGCGCGGTCTTGTCGTTGGGCTCGCGGTGGGAGCCGGGCAGCACCGCGAGACTCCCGACGGTTTCGTCCAGGCCGCCGAGGTAGTGCAGCGCGTGCACCATCAACAGGGACGGCTCCGAACTGTCGTTGGGCTCGTAGTCGTGGTGCCAGGGCTTGCCCGTGACCCCGGGGCCCTGCCGGTCACTGTGCAGATGGTGGAAGACGAACGGGGAGCCCATGAGTTCGGCGAGCAGGCGCATCAGGGCCGGATGGGTGAGCAGCTCACCGTGCCCCGGTAATTCCAGTTCCAGAACCGGGGGCACGCCATGCGTGTCCGGATCGACGCAGCTGGCTATCGAACGGGCCCGCAGGCCCTCGTCCACCCAGCGGTCCACTTCGGACACGAGCCGGTTCCGGAAGGAAGCCGGCAGAAGTCCCGGAAGGACCAGATACCCCGACTCCGCAAACTGCTCCCGCTGTGCGGCGCCGAGAGCCTCGTGCTCGTCAAGAGACAGCGGCACTATGACAACTCACCCTTTCCCGCAACGCTGACGCGTTGTTCGCTGCCGACCCCAGGCGACTCAGCCGCCACAGAAGGAAACGGAGTGATCACTTTCAGTCAGATTCTGCGTGTTGGAGTCTGCGGGGCCGAGATCAACCCTCACAAGACCCATAACGAATCCGAGGTCTCGTTCCGGCCATCAGGTCACCCATACCGGCCCCTTCGTTCACCTACGGCAACCGTCCGGTACGCCATTCGGTCCACCCGACGGCACATGCGCAGGCCGGAGGCGGTGCGCCGACGAACGGCGAGGGGCGTTCCGCCACGGCTGCCGCGAGCACCAGAAGGGAGATCATCGACCCTTCCGGCAGAAAACGGTCAACTCGGATATCGCCTCACGCTCCCCGGGAGAACGGATTCTCTACGCCAGGTGAAAATTCGCCCCCTGAGCGGCGGGATCAACGGAGACCCGCCCCAGACACTTGCGCCCCTCCCGCCCTCCGGCAGTCGTCCGGCGCGGCGATCGGCCCCCGCGACGGACTGGGCCGAGATCCGACGGCCTGACCAGGCCGGGCATATGCCACATCCGGAGGGCCCGAGGCGGGGATCGGGGCTGCGGCCGGAGCAGGGGCCGAAGCGGGGACTGGAGCCGGGGCTCGGGCCGGCCGGCGGCTGACCGGTCAGCTCGCGGGGACGATCCGCTCGACCATGGTGTCGATCAGCGCCGCGAGCCCGTCCTCGCCCAACACCTCGGGCAGCGTGAGGTGTTCGATGAGCAGCCCGGTCATGGCGAGGTAGAGGACGACCACCGTCTCGCGGTCGCCGGGGAGGCCCTCCCCCAGGTGGTAGGCGATGTTGGCCTCCAGCTGCTCGCGGATCGTGCCGGTCAGGTGGGCGCGGAGCGCGGGCCGACGGGTGGCCTCAAGCCGCAGTTCGAGCATGGCCAGGTAACCGGCCCGTTCCGCGGTGATCCGGCGCAGCAGGTCGTGCATCAGCGCGGTGACCAGGGCGCGGTCGCGCGGGGCGCGCAGCAGCTCGGCGAGGACGACCGGGTCGGGGATCAGGCGGTGGTGGATGTGGCGGGCGGCCCGGTCGAGCAGGTCGTCGCGGCTGGTGAAGTAGTTGGACGCGGTGCCGGCCGGGACGCCCGCCTGGGCGTCGACCGCACGAAAGGTGAGCCCGCGGGCGCCCTCGCGGGCGAGGACGTCGATGGCGGCGTCGGTGAGGGCGATGCGGCGGGCCGGGTTCTGGGCCATGGTTCTGATCCTCTTTCAGGAAAACTCTTGCAACCACTACACACGAAGTACTATAACTGTCGTTGTTCGGGGCGTCAGGCCCTTCACCAACCGCAAGGACATGTATGCGCAAGCTCAGCTACTTCGTCGGCACCACCATCGACGGCTTCATCGCCGCACCCGACGGCGGCTTCGACTTCTTCTTCCCGTACGTCGAGGGCGAGTTCCTCGAGTACCTCACCACCGAGCGCACCGACACACTGGCGACCCCGGGCCGCGCGGCATTCGGGATCTCAGAGGCGCCGAACAGCCGGTTCGACACCGTCCTCATGGGCCGCGGCACCTACGAACCGGGGCTGCCCATGGGGCTCACCAGCCCCTACGCCCACCTGCGGCAGATCGTGCTCTCCCGCACGCTGACCACCAGCCCCGACCCGGCGGTCGAGGTCACCGACGAGGACCCGCTCGCCCTGGTGCGCAAGCTCAAGCAGGAGGACGGGCTCGACATCTGGCTCTGCGGCGGCGCCGACCTGGCCGGCCAGCTGCTGCCGGAGATCGACGAGCTGGTCGTCAAGCAGTACCCGATCGTGGCCGGCCAGGGCATCCCGCTCTTCCGCGCCGACTTCGCACCGCGCAACCTCACGCTCACCGACTGCCGCCCGTTCGAGAACGGCACCGTCGTCCTCACCTACGCGCCGACGTCCGACCGGTAGCCCTCCGCGGCGTCCGACTGACGCTCACCACCAGGCAGACGCCGGCGACCACGATCGCCCCACCCAGCAGGGTGGGGCCGGTCAGCGGCTCGGCCAGGACCAGCCAGCCCAGCAGCACCGCGACCACCGGGTTCACGTACGCATAGGTGGCGACCAGGGTCAGCGGGGCGGACTGCAACAGCCAGGCGTACGCGGTGAAACCGATCAGCGAACCGACCACCACCAGGTAGCCGAGCGCCAGCCAGGACCGCCCGGAGAAGGCGCCCGGGTCCAGCCCGTGCTGCTCGCCCCGCACCGTCCCGATCAGCACATTGCCCAGCCCGCCCACGATCATCTGGTAGGCGCTCGCGGCGAAGACGTTGCCCGGCATCGGGATGCGCTTGGCGGCGAAGGAACCCGCCGCCCAGGTCAGCGTCGCGCAGATGACCGCGAGCACGCCGCCCGGGGCGATGTCCCCGCCGATCGCGGGCGCGGAGAGCACCGCGAGGCCGGCCAGCCCGACCAGCACGCCGGCCAGCTCGACCGGCCTCGGGCGGTCGCCGGTCGACGCGGTGAGCAGCACCATCCAGAGCGGGACGGCGGCCACCAGCAGCGCGGCCAGCCCGGAGGGGATCGAGTTCTCGCCGAGCACCACCAGCCCGTTGCCTCCGGTCAGCAGCAGCACGCCGACCAGCGCGGAGGAGCCCAACTGCCGGGCGCTCACCCGGAGTCCGGACCGCCCTTGGCGGAACAGCACGACGCCGGCCAGCAGCAGTCCGGCAAGGATGAAGCGCGCTCCGGCGGAGAAGAAGGAGGGCATGGTTTCCAGCGCGATCCGGATCGCCAGGTAGGTCGAGCCCCAGACCACGTACACCACGCCCAGCGCCAGCCAGACCGCCCCGCCCAGCCCCGCGGTCGAGGCCGGCGCGGTCGCGGCCGGCGCGGTCGAGGCCACCGCGTCGACGGGCGTGCCGGCGGCGGACGCGGTGGCCGCAGCGGACGAGGCAGCCTTCCGCGAGGCGGGAGCTGTCATGGGTGTCCCCCTTGGACGGTGCTGGCAGTTCACCCGCCATGACAGCGCATCAGCGGGGCCGCGCGCCAGTGGGTATCCCCGGGAAGTCACCTCAGGCGCTACGGTGGGCGCCCCTCGGCCGGAGCCGCGACGGCTGACAGATGACGACCGACCGCCAGAAGGTTCCCATGCCCGACGATCCGCCCGACGCCACCTCAGCCGGCGCCCTGCCGTTCTTCGTCTACGGCACGCTCCGCACCGGCGGCCACAACCACGCCGTCCACCTCGCCGGTCGCTGCGCCGACGTCCGGCCCGCCGTACTCGCCGGCGCCGCGCTGCACGACGGCCCGGGGTTCCCGTTCGCCGTGCCGGACGCGACGCCCGGCCGCCGGATCGTCGGCGAGCTGATCACCGTGCGCCCCGGAGCCTACGGCCCCGCGCTCGCCGCGCTCGACCGGCTGGAGGACTGCCGGGCGGACGGCACCGGCGAGTACGTCCGCAAGCGGCTGACCGTCCGGACGGCCTCCGGGGAGACGCGGGACGCCTGGGTCTACCTGGCCGGCCCGGCCGTCGCCGCCCGCCTGCGCGCGCAGCCGGCGCTGATCCCGTCCGGGGACTGGATGCGGCGCTGAGGACAGCAGCCCGGCCGGACCCGCACACCCTGGTCAGAAGCCGGTCGCGTACCGCCAGGTAGGCTGCCCCGACCACGCCTGCGGACCACTGCCGACCAACGAGGAGCCTCCCGGTGCCCGAGCTGCCACCCCCGATCACCGTCGTCGGGATCGGGGCCGACGGCTGGCCCGGCCTGGCCGGCACCTCGCGGGCGGCGCTGCGCGAGGCCGAGGTGGTGATCGGCGGGCCGCGTCAGCTCGCCCTGCTCCCCGCGGACGAGGTCGCCGCCGCGCGCGTGCCGTGGCCGTCCCCGCTGCGCCCGGCCGTCCCCGGGCTGCTCGCCGAGCACGCCGGCCGCCGGGTCGCGGTGCTGGCCAGCGGCGACCCGATGTTCCACGGCATCGGCCGCACCCTCACCGAGATCCTCGCCGGGACGCCCGGCGCCGAGCGGCTGCGCGTGCTGCCGCACCCCTCCTCCGTCTCCTACGCCTGCGCCCGGCTCGGCTGGCCGCTGGAGGCCACCGAGGTGGTCAGCCTGGTCGGCCGCCCCCTCGACACCCTCACTCCGGCCCTGCACCCCGGCCGCCGGCTGCTCGTCCTCAGCGCCGACGCCGCCACCCCCGCCGCCGTCGCCACCCTGCTCACCGCGCGCGGCTTCGGCACCGCCCGGCTGCGGGTGCTGGAACAGCTCGGCGGCCCGGGCGAGCGGCAGCTGGACGGGCCCGCGGACGGCTGGCCGCACCCGGCCGGCGACCCGCTCAACGTCATCGCGGTCGAACTCGGCCCCGGCCCGCGGACCTCGCTCGTCCCCGGCCTGCCCGACGACGCGTACGAGAGCGACGGCCAGCTGACCAAGCGCCACGTCCGCGCCGCCACCCTCGCCACCCTCGCCCCCGCGCCCGGCGAGCTGCTCTGGGACATCGGCGGCGGCTCCGGCTCGATCGCGATCGAGTGGCTGCGCGCCCACCGCGACAACCGGGCGGTCACCGTCGAGCGCGACCCCGTCCGGGCCGCTCGCATCGCCCGCAACGCCGCCGCGCTCGGCGTGCCCCGGCTGCAGGTCGTCACCGGAGCGGCGCCCGCCGCCCTGGCCGGGCCGGCCGGGCTGGCCACCCCCGACGCCGTGTTCATCGGCGGCGGCCTCACCGCGCCCGGCCTGCTGGACGCCTGCTGGGCGGCGCTGCCGCCGGGCGGCCGGCTGGTCGCCAACACCGTGACCCTGGAGTCCGAGGCCCTGCTCACCGAGTGGTACCGGCGGTACGGCGGCGAGCTGCTGCGGCTGGCCGTCGCGCACGCCGTCCCGGTGGGCGGCTTCACCGGCTGGCGCCAGGCGATGCCGGTCACCCAGTGGTCCGCCGTCAAGCCCGACACTCCCCAGGAGAACGCCTCGTGACCGTCCACTTCATCGGAGCCGGCCCGGGCGCCGCCGACCTGATCACCCTGCGCGGCGCGCGCATCCTGGCCCGCGCCCAGGTCTGCCTCTACGCCGGCAGCCTGGTGCCGCGCGAACTGCTGGACGAGTGCCCGCCCGGCGCCCGGCTGATCGACACCGCGCAGCTCAACCTGGACCAGATCGTCGCCGAGCTGGTCGCCGCCCACGAGGCCGGCCAGGACGTGGCCCGGCTGCACTCCGGCGACCCGTCCGTGTTCAGCGCCGTCGCCGAGCAGATGCGCCGACTGGACGCGGCCGGCGTGCCGTACGAGGTGGTGCCGGGCGTGCCCGCCTTCGCCGCCGCCGCGGCCGCGCTGAAGCGGGAACTGACCGTACCGACCGTCGGCCAGACCGTCATCCTCACCCGGATCGCCAAGCGTGCCACGCCGATGCCCGAGGGCGAGGACCTCGCCACCCTCGGCCGCAGCGGCGCCCTGCTCGTACTGCACCTGGCCGCCGGGTACGTGGACGACGTGGTCGAGCAGCTGCTCCCGCACTACGGCGCCGACTGCCCGGCCGCGGTGGTCGCGATGGCCAGCCGCCCGGACGAGCTGGTGCTGCGCGGCACCGTCGGCACCATCGCCGGGCAGCTGAAGGCGGCGGGCGTGGTCCGCACCGCGGTGATCATCGTCGGCCGGACACTGGCCGCCGAGCAGTTCCGCGACAGCCACCTCTACTCGGCGGACCGCGAGCGCCCGCACGAGCCCTGCGGGGCGTGATGGCGCACGTCCCGCAGCCCCCGGCCGCCCCGGTCCGGCACGTCCTGGTCCTCGGCGGGACGACGGAGGCGCGGGCCCTGGCCGGCGCGCTGGCCGGCCGGCCCGGCCTGCGGGTCACCAGCTCGCTCGCCGGCCGGGTCGCCGAACCGCGGCTGCCGGCGGGCGAGGTGCGGATCGGCGGCTTCGGCGGGCCGGACGGGCTCGCCGCCTGGCTGCGCGACGAGGCGGTGGACGCGTTGGTCGACGCCACCCACCCGTTCGCGGCCGCCATGTCGCAGAACGCCGCCCTCGCCGCCGCGGCGACCGGTGTGCCGCTGCTGGCGCTGCGCCGCCCCGGCTGGGCACCGGTCGACGGGGACCGCTGGCACCCGGTGGGCTCCCTGGACGAGGCCGCCGCCGTGCTGCCCGGCCTCGGCCGCCGGGTCTTCCTCACCACCGGACGGCAGGGCATCGGCACCTTCGCCCACCTCGACGGCCTGCACTTCCTCGCCCGCTCGGTCGACCCGCCCGAGCCCCCGATGCCCGCCGCCCTGGACGTCCTGCTGGACCGCGGTCCGTTCACCCTGGACGGCGAGCGGGCGCTGCTGCGCGGGCACCGGATCGACGTCCTGGTCACCAAGGACAGCGGCGGCGCCGCCACCGCCCCCAAACTCACCGCCGCCCGCGAACTCGGCCTGTCGGTGGTGGTCGTGACGCGCCCGCCGCTCCCGGCCGGCGTCCCGGCGGCCGAGTCGGTCCCGGCGGCACTGGACTGGCTGGCCGGACGCGGTCCCGCCTCCCGGTGATCCCCGCGGCTTCGACAGCGCCCGCAGCTTTCGACACCCCCGGCGGGACCGGCGAGTAGCCGTGGCCCGCGGCCCGGAGAACAGGAGAGAGCCGATGCCCGCCCGCAGCAAGGAACGCGACACCCCCGAACCGCCGGGTCCGTGGAACGAGATCGTGCCCGGGCTCTGGATGGGCGGGCACTTCACCACCCCGCCCGGCCGGGCACTGGAACCGGTGGTCGTGGGACGGGAGTTCGACCTGGTGGTCAGCCTCTTCACGCGGGCCGGGCACGGGCCGGCGCCGGGGGTGGAGCACCTGGTCAGGGAGGTGCCCGACGGGCCGCTCTCCCCCGGTCAGCTCAGCGCCGTCCGGGAGGCGGCGACGCGCACCGCCGAAGCCGTCCGGCAGGGGCGCACCACCCTGGTCCGCTGCCACTCCGGTTACAACCGCTCCGGTCTGGTGGTGGCCCAGGCCCTGGTCGAGCTCGGCCACGAGGCCGACCGGGCCGTGGAGCTGATCCGCCGGCGGCGCTCGCCGTGGGCGATGAACAACTCGCTGTTCGTGGAGTACCTGACCACCGGACTGAACGTCGCCGGGCTGCTGACCGGCCTCGGTGAGGGAGGCCGGTCAGCGGGGTGACTCCCGGTCAGATGTCGCGGAAGGTCTCGATCTGGGCGCCGATCGAGTTGAGGCGCTCGGCGAGGTCCTCGTAGCCGCGGTTGATGACGTAGACGTTGCGCAGCACCGAGGTGCCCTTGGCGGCGAGCATCGCCAGCAGGATGACGACCGCCGGGCGCAGGGCGGGCGGGCAGACCATCTCGGCGGCGCGCCAGCGGGTCGGGCCCTGGACGAGGACGCGGTGCGGGTCGAGGAGCTTGATGTCCGCGCCGAGCCGGGTGAGTTCGGTGAGGTAGATGGCGCGGTTGTCGTAGACCCAGTCGTGGATCATCGTGGTGCCGTGGGCGGCCGCGGCGATCGCGGCGAAGAACGGCACGTTGTCGATGTTGATGCCGGGGAACGGCATCGGGTGGATGGTGTCGACCGGCGCGGTCAGCTTCGAGGGGCGGACGGTGAGGTCGACCAGCCGGGTGTGGCCGTTGTGGGCCCGGTACTCGGGGGTGCGGTCGTAGTCGAGGCCCATGCCCTCCAGCACCGCGAGCTCGATCTCCAGGAACTCGATCGGCACCCGGCGGATCGTCAGCTCGGAGGAGGTGACGACGGCGGCCGCCAGCAGGCTCATCGCCTCGACCGGGTCCTCGGCGGGGGTGTAGTCGACGTCGCAGGTGATCTCGGGTACGCCGTGCACGGTGAGGGTGGTGGTGCCGATGCCCTCGATCTTCACGCCCAGCCGCTCCAGGAAGAAGCAGAGGTCCTGGACCATGTAGTTGGGCGAGGCGTTGCGGATGACGCTGACGCCGTCGTGCCGGGCGGCGGCGAGCAGGGCGTTCTCGGTGACGGTGTCGCCGCGCTCGGTCAGCACGATCGGGCGGTCCATCGGCGCGCCGGGCTGGACGGAGGCGTGGTAGGCGCCGGACGTGGTGGCGACCTCCAGGCCGAAGCGGCGCAGCGCGGTCAGGTGCGGCTGGACGGTGCGGGTGCCGAGGTCGCAGCCGCCGGCGTACGGGATGGCGAAGCGGTCGGCGCGGTGCATCAGCGGGCCGAGGAACATCAGCACGCTGCGGGTGCGGCGGGCGGCCTCGACGTCCATGGCGGCGAGGTCGAGCTCGGCGGGCGGGGTGAGTTCGAGGTCCCGGCCGTCGTTGGTCCAGCGGCTCTTGACGCCGATGCTGGTGAGCACCTCAAGGATGCGGTAGACCTCTTCGATCCGGGCGACCTGGCGGATCGTGGTGCGGCCGGTGGTCAGCAGCGAGGCGCAGAGGATCGCCACGCAGGCGTTCTTGCTGCTGCGGACGTCGATGGCGCCGGAGAGGCGGGTGCCGCCGGCGACCCGCAGGTGCATCGGGCCGGCGTAGCCGAGGGAGACGATTTCGCTGTCGAGGGCTTCGCCGATGCGGGCGATCATCTCAAGGCTGACGTTCTGCTTGCCCTGCTCGATGCGGTTGACCGCGCTCTGGCTGGTGCCGAGGGCCTCGCCGAGCTGGGCCTGGGACCAACCACGGTGCTGACGCGCGGTACGGATGAGGGTGCCGATACGGGTGAGGTAGTCGCCTGTCACCCGGCAGACCATATCTCATGCTTGAGATAGCACCAGAATCACTCCTGTGCATGGCACCACATTTGTCCGTTTCTCACCCCGTATGAGCGTCAGATCTTCACATCATGGCAACGGTTCAGGAGGCCGATGAGGCGCCAAGCCCGGCCGGCCCCGGCCCAGCCAATCCAAGCCCCGCCGACCCCGGGCCGACGGGCTCCGCGCGGCCGACGATGGTGCCGGCCCGGTCGATGCAGATGACGTCCACCGCGACGGGCGAACCGACCAGCACGCCCAGCGCGGTGGCGCGGGCCGCCTCGGCGACCAGGTCGCCCAGCGGGACACCGGCCGCGCGGCAGAGCTGGATCGCCTCCAGCGCGGTGTTGGCGGCCGCGACCGCCTCGGCCAGCTCCGGGCCCGCACTGCCCGCGCGCGCCAGCCCGGCAAGGTACCCCTTGTCCACCTGGGAGCGCGCCGAGTGCAGGTCGAGGTGGCCGGCGGCGAGCTTGGAGAGCTTGGCGAAGCCGCCCGCGATGGTCAGGCGCGGAACCGGGTGACGCTTGAGGTACTTGAGCACGGCCCCGGCGAAGTCGCCCATGTCGAGCAGTGCGTCCTCGGGCAGGCCGTGCACGGCGACGGCGACCTTCTCGGAGGTCGAGCCGGTGCAGCCCGCGACGTGGGTCCGCCCGGCGGCCCGGGCCACGTCGACCCCGCGCCGAATGGAGTCGATCCAGGCGGAACAGGAGTAGGGGACGACGATCCCGGTCGTCCCGAGGATGGAGAGACCGCCGAGGATGCCCAGTCTGGGGTTCCAGGTGGAGCGGGCGATCTCCTCCCCGTGGTCGACGGAGATCTCCACCACGACATCCCCGGCGCCGCCGAACTCGGCGGCCACCTCGGCGACCGCGTCGCGGATCATCTGCCGGGGCACCGGGTTGATGGCCGGCTCGCCGACACCGAGCGGCAGCCCGGCCTTGGTGACCGTCCCGACGCCCGGCCCGGCCCGGAACACCACCCCGCTGCCGGGCTCCCCCGCCCACACCGTCGAGCGGATCAGCGCGCCGTGCGTGACGTCCGGGTCGTCCCCGGCGTCCTTGACCACCGCGGCCATCGCGCGCCGCCCGCGCGACCCGTCCGACACCCCCTCGGCCAGCAGCCCTTCGGCCGACACCCTCTCGGCCGGCAACTCCCCGTCCTGCAACTCCTCGGCCGCCAGCGCGAATCCGGGCTGCTGCCCCTTCGGCAGCGTGATCACCACTGGGTCCGGAAACGCCCCCGTCAGCAGCGCCTGGTATGCCGCCTTGGTCGCCGCCGTGGCGCAGGCGCCGGTCGTCCACCCGTGCCGCAGGCCGCTGCTCTTCAGCTGCCCGGCCCGACCACCGACCTCAACCACGACCGCTCCCTGTTCCGCACACCGGCTCTTGGACGCCCCCATCCTCCCCCGCCCGCCGGCCGGCGGCCCACCTGCCCTGCCGGAGTGGGAAGTCCGCCGGGCCGACTTCCCACTCCGGACGCTCACGCCTCCGGGTAGCGGCGCGGGGTCCAGACGACCTCGGTGGCGTTGCCGCGTTCGACAGCCTGGGTCTGGGAGGAGCCGATCAGCAGGATGGTGCGCATGTCGACCTGGGCGGGGTCCAGATCGGCGAGGCGGACGGTGCGGACGCGCTCGGTCGGGCCGCCGACGTCGCGGGCCATCACCACCGGGGTCTCCGGCGCGCGGTACTCCAGCAGGAGGTCACGGGCCTGCCCGACCTGGGTGGTGCGGGACTGCGAGCCCGGGTTGTAGAGGGCGAGCACGAGGTCGGCCTCGGCGGCGAGGCGCAGGCGCTTGGCGACCACGTCCCAGGGCTTGAGCCGGTCGGAGAGCGAGACCACGGCGTAGTCGTGGCCGAGCGGGGCGCCGGCGCGGGAGGCGGCGGCGTGCGCGGCCGTCATCCCGGGGACGATCCGGACCGGCACGTCCCGGTAGGCCTCCTCGCAGGCGACCTCCAGCACGGCCGTGGCCATCGCGAACACGCCCGGGTCGCCGGAGGAGACGACCGCGACCCGGTGGCCGCGGCGGGCCAGGTCGAGGGCGAACTCGGCGCGCTCGGACTCCACCTTGTTGTCGGAGCCGTGCCGCTGCTGGCCGGGGCGGACGGGCACCCGGTCCAGGTAGGTGGTGTAGCCGACCAGGTCGGTGGCGGCCGCGAGGGCGCCGCGCGCCTCGGGGGTGAGCCAGAGCGGACCGGCCGGACCGGTGCCGATCACCGTGACGCTGCCGAGGCCCTCGGAGAGCTCCACCGCGGGCTCCAGCGGTGCGACCTTGCTGGGCAGCACCACGACGGAGAAGTACGGGACGGTCTCCGCGTCTATCCCGGCCAGCGGCGCGGTGCGCTCGCCGTCCATGAAGGCGCGCTCGACGTACTGGGCGTCGTCCAGCCGGCCGGCCCGCTCCAGGGCGCGGCGGACGGCCGGGAAGGTGCGGCCAAGCTTCATGATCACGGCGGAGTCGGCGGAGGCGATCCGCGCGGTGAGCTCCTCCTCGGGCAGCGTGCCGGGGATGACGGTGAGCGTCTCCTCGGCCTCGGTGAGCGGCTGCCCGAGCCGGGCGGCGGCGGCGCTGACCGAGGTCACGCCGGGGACGACCTCGGTCGGGTAGCGGTGCGCGAGGCGCTTGTGCATGTGCTGATAGGAGCCGTAGAAGAACGGGTCCCCCTCGGCGAGGACGACGACGTCGCGGCCGGCGTCCAGGTGGGCGGCCAGCCGGGCGGCGGCCTCCTCGTAGAAGTCGTCGAGCGCGCCCCGGTAGCCGCCGGGGTGGTCGGTGGTCTCGACCGTGATCGGGTAGACCAGCTTCTCCTCTATCTGACCACCCGTCAGGTAGCGCTCGGCGATGGACCGGGCGATCGAGCGGCCGTGCCGGGCGCTGTGGTAGGCCACCACGTCGGCCTTGCCGATGAGTTCGGCGGCGCGGACGGTCACCAGGGACGGGTCACCGGGGCCGAGCCCGACCCCGTAGAGTCGACCGGTCGAGGTCTGATGCGCCGTCACTCTTCTTCACTCGCAATCGCGTTGATGGCGGCGGCGGCCATCGCACTGCCGCCGCGCCGGCCGCGCACCACCAGGTGCTCCAGGCCGGACGGGTGCACGGCCAGGGCCTCCTTGGACTCGGCCGCGCCGATGAAGCCGACCGGGACGCCGATGACCGCGGCCGGGCGCGGCGCGCCCGCCTCGATCAGCTCCAGCAACCGGAACAGCGAGGTCGGCGCGTTGCCGACGGCGACCACCGCGCCCTCCAGCCGGGGCAGCCACAGCTCCATCGCGGCGGCGCTGCGGGTGTTGCCCATCTTCCGGGCCAACTCGGGCACCGAGGGGTCGGTGAGGGTGCAGACCACCTCGTTGTCGGCGGGCAGCCGCTTACGGGTGACGCCACTGGCGACCATGTTGACGTCGCAGAGGATCGGCGCACCGGCGTGCAGCGCGGCGCGTGCGGAGGCGACCACGCCGGGCGAGTACACCAGGTCCTCGACGAGGTCGGTCATGCCGCAGGCGTGGATCATCCGCACCGCGACCTGGGCCACGTCGGCGGGCAGGGCGGCGAGGTCGGCCTCGGCCCGGATGGTGGCAAAGGACTGGCGGTAGATGGACGCGCCGTCCCTCTCGTACTCGATCACTTCGTGGTCCTCCGGGCCTCGGCGACCGCCTCGGCCATCTCCTCGTTCGTCACATCCACGGTGGTGGCGTCCACCGCCACCCGGTAGCCCTGCCCGGTGGCGAGCACGTCCACCCATGCTCCGGCCGGGTGACCGCAGCGCCGCTCGCAGCCGGACCAGTGCACGCGCAGCCCGCCGCCCGGCACCGGCGCGAGGTCCAACGCCCGGGCCGCGTCCGTACGGACGTCGGCCAGGGACTTGGCGCAGCCGGGCAGTCCGGTGCAGGCGCTCGCGCCGTCCCAGGCGGTGCCGGGCGCGGTGCGGAACCCGGCTGCCGCCAGCTCGGGCAGCCGGTCGGCGGACGCCCCGGGCAGGACGGCGCCGCGCCAGGGAGTCAGCCGCAGTTCACCGGCCGACGCCCCGGCCAGCGCGCGCCACTGGGCGGCGGTGGCCCGGCCGAAGCGCAGGCCGACGGAGAGCCCGCCGGTCAGCGCGCCGAGCGGCGGGGGTGTGCCGGGCAGGGCGGGGAGCGGGACGGTACCGGGCGCCAGCAGGTCGGGCACCTCGCGCAGGTGCCAGGCCTTGCGCCCGCTCGCCCGCAGCGCGTCCAGGAACTCCCGGGCGGCGGCCAGCGCGGCCTCCACCGCGCCGGCCACGGGGACGGCGCGCGCGGTGGCGGCCCGGCCGAGGCGCAGCAGCGCCATGCCGTCCGGCCCGTCGTCGGAGCCTGCGATCAATGTCACATCGGCGTCGAGCGCGGCGACGTCGCCCCGTCCGTCGTCCAGTGCGAAGAGGAACTTGCCGGAGAGCCCGGTGGCCCAACGGCTCGCGCAGAGCCCGGCGTCCAGCTCCCGTGCCCAGGCCCGCACGTCCGCACGTCCGTCCGAGGGGCCGGGCGAGGCGACGATGTTCCGGACCCGCTCGTGCGTCTCGGAGGGCAGCAGCCCGGCGGCGCGCAGCCGCTCGGCCAGCTCCTGCCCGCAGCCCGAAGCCAGGCCGCGCAGTTGGACGTTGCCGCGCGAAGTGGTCTCCAGCTCGCCGTCGCCCAGCGCCTCGGCGGCCTCGGCCAGCGCCAGCGCCTGACGGACCGTCAGCAGGCCGCCGGGCAGGCGGACCCGGGCCAGGGAGCCGTCGTCGGCGGTATGCAGACGAAGGGCCCCCGGACAGGCGTCCGCGCGCCCCCGGTCGGGCGCGGCGGCGCCCGGCGTGGTGGCGTCGGGTGTCGGTGGCATGGCCGCGAGCATACAGATGATCCGATCGGTTGCCTCCGTCCGTTGGGTCACACCCTCGGACGCACTCCCCCAGGTCAGCCGCACCCCGTACGATGCTGCCGGGCGGCCCCCGCGGGCCGCCCACACGCCAGCGACGGCGCAGGGGAGGAAGCCGGTGCAAGCCCGGTGCGGTCCCGCCACTGTGACCACGGTTCACCGGAACTCCGGGAGACCGTGGGAGCCAGGAACTCCTGCCGTCCTCCACCGGCCCGGGGCGCGGACCCCGAGGAAGGCTTGAAAGCCATGCGCCGCCGCACGCCCGTGCCCATGCCCGCCATCGAGGCCGGGAGGGCCTTCGCATGATTCTGCTGCTGTCGACGTCCGACACCGACCTGCTCAGCGCCCGTGCCTCCGAGGGGCCGGTCCGCTACCGCCTCGGGAATCCGGCCCGGCTCTCGCCCGACGAACTGCCCGCCCTGGTGGAGGGCACCGACCTGGTGGTGGTCCGCCTGCTCGGCGGGCGCCGCGCCTGGCAGGAGGGCCTGGACGCGCTGCTGGCCGGCCCCCGCCCGGTGATCGTGCTGACCGGCGAGCAGGCGCCCGACGCCCAGCTGATGGAGCTGTCCACCGTGCCCGCCGGCATCGCCGCCGAGGCGCACGCCTACCTCGCCCACGGCGGCGCGGCCAACCTGGCCGAGCTGGGCGCCTTCCTCTCCGACACCGTGCTGCTCACCGGCCACGGCTTCGCCCCGCCGGCCTCCGCCCCCGCCTGGGGCCCGCTGGTCCGCGAGGCCCGTACGACCGACGGCCCGACCGTCGCCGTGCTCTACTACCGCGCCCACCACATGAGCGGGAACACCGCCTTCGTCGAGACGCTCTGCCAGGCGATCGAGGACCAGGGCGCACAGGCCAGGGCCTACTACTGCGCCTCGCTGCGCGGCGCAGAGCCCGAGCTGCTGGCGGAGCTCGGCGCCGCCGACGTCCTCGTCACCACCGTGCTCGCCGCCGGCGGCACCCGGCCGGCGGACGCCCAGGCCGGCGGCGACGAGGAGGCCTGGGACGCGGGCGCGCTGGCCGCCCTGGACCGGCCGATCCTGCAGGCCCTCTGCCTGACCTGGTCGCGCGCCCAGTGGGAGGCCAGCGACGACGGCCTCTCCCCGCTGGACACCGCCACCCAGATCGCGGTGCCCGAGTTCGACGGCCGCCTGATCTCCGTCCCGTTCTCCTTCAAGGAGCTGGACGAGGACGGCCTGACCGTCTACGCCGCCGACCCCGAGCGCGCCGCCCGGGTCGCCGGCACCGCCGTGAAGCACGCCCGGCTCCGGCACATCCCGGCCGCCGAGCGGCGGCTCGCGCTCGTCCTCTCCGCGTACCCGACCAAGCACGCCCGGGTCGGCAACGCCGTCGGCCTGGACACCCCGGCCAGCGCGATGCGCCTGCTGGAGCGCCTGCGCGCGGAGGGCATGGACCTCGGTACCGATCTGCCCGGCCTGGACACCGTGGCGGAGGACCAGCACGAGGGTGACGCCCTCATCCACGCGCTGATCGCGGCCGGCGGCTACGACCAGGACTGGCTCACCGAGGACCAGCTGGCCCGCAACCCGGTCCGCATCCCCGCCGCCGACTACCGCCGCTGGTACGCCACGCTGCCCGAGGCGCTGCGCACGCACGTCGAGGAGCACTGGGGCCCGGCCCCCGGCGAGCTGTACGTCGACCGTTCGCAGAACCCGGACGGCGACATCGTGCTGGCCGCGATCCGCTCCGGCAACCTCCTCGTCCTGATCCAGCCGCCGCGCGGCTTCGGCGAGAACCCGGTCGCGATCTACCACGACCCGGACCTCCCGCCGTCGCACCACTACCTGGCCGCCTACCGCTGGATCGCGGCCGCCCAGGAGGACGGCGGCTTCGGCGCCGACGCCGTGATCCACCTCGGCAAGCACGGCAACCTGGAGTGGCTGCCCGGCAAGACCGCCGCGCTCTCCGCCGAGTGCGGCCCCGACGCCGTCCTCGGCGACCTGCCGCTGATCTACCCGTTCCTGGTCAACGACCCGGGCGAGGGCACCCAGGCCAAGCGCCGCGCCCACGCCACCCTGGTCGACCACCTGGTGCCGCCGATGGCCCGCGCCGACTCCTACGGCGACATCGCGCGCCTGGAGCAGCTCCTCGACGAGCACTCCAACATCGCCGCGATGGACCCGGCCAAGCTGCCCGCGATCCGCGCCCAGATCTGGACGCTGATCCAGGCCGCCAAGCTGGACCACGACCTCGGCCTGGACGAGCGCCCCGAGGACGACGGCTTCGACGACTTCCTGCTGCACGTCGACGGCTGGCTCTGCGAGATCAAGGACGCCCAGATCCGCGACGGCCTGCACGTCCTCGGCCAGGCGCCGGCCGGCACTGACCGGGTCAACATCGTGCTGGCCATCCTGCGCGCCCGGCAGATCTGGGGCGGCGTCAGCGCCCTGCCCGGCCTGCGCGAGGCGCTGGGCCTGGACGAGGCCGCGCTCACCCTGGGCGCCACCGACGCCGCCGAGGCGCAGGCCCGCGCCCTGGTCGAGGCGATGGAGGCCGAGGACTGGGCGCCGGAGGCGGTCGAGAAGGTCGCCGCCGGGCAGCCGGCCGCCGTCGCCGAGGTACTCACCTTCGCCGCCACCCAGGTCGTCCCGCGGCTCGCCGCCACCACCGACGAGCTGGACGCCGTGCTGCACGCGCTGCAGGGCGGCTTCGTCCCGGCCGGGCCGTCCGGCTCGCCGCTGCGCGGCCTGGTCAACGTGCTGCCGACCGGCCGCAACTTCTACTCCGTCGACCCGAAGGCCGTACCCAGCAAGCTCGCCTGGGAGACCGGCCAGGCGCTCGCCGCCTCGCTGGTCGAGCGCTACACCGCCGACAACGACGGCGCCTTCCCGCCCTCGGTCGGGCTCTCGCTCTGGGGCACCAGCGCGATGCGCACCGCCGGCGACGACATCGCCGAGGCCTTCGCCCTGCTCGGCGTCCGCCCGGTCTGGGACGACGCCTCGCGCCGGGTCACCGGCCTGGAGCCGATCTCCCTGGAGGAGCTGGGCCGTCCGCGCATCGACGTCACCCTGCGCATCTCCGGCTTCTTCCGGGACGCCTTCCCGCACGTGGTCGCCCTGCTGGACGACGCCGTGCGCCTGGCCGCCGCCCAGGAGGAGGCGGACGCCGACAACTACGTGCGGGCCCACGTCCAGGCCGACCTGGCCGTCCACGGCGACGAGCGCAAGGCCACCGTCCGCGTCTTCGGCTCCCGCCCGGGCACGTACGGCGCCGGCCTGCTCCAGCTGATCGACAGCCGCGACTGGCGCACCGACGCCGACCTCGCCGAGGTGTACACCGTCTGGGGCGGCTACGCGTACGGGCGCGGCCTGGACGGGCGGCCGGCCCGCGAGGAGATGGAGACCGCGTACAAGCGGATCACCGTCGCCGCGAAGAACACC
Organism: Kitasatospora sp. NPDC041988; assembly: GCF_055588525.1. Taxonomy (NCBI): domain Bacteria; kingdom Bacillati; phylum Actinomycetota; class Actinomycetes; order Kitasatosporales; family Streptomycetaceae; genus Kitasatospora; species Kitasatospora sp. NPDC041988. The sequence goes on along the minus strand of NZ_JBVJCO010000027.1, from coordinate 40,266 downwards.
GACACCCGCGAGCACGACATCGCCGACTCGGACGACTACTTCCAGTACCACGGCGGCATGGTCGCCACCGTGCGCGCCCTCACCGGCAAGGCCCCGACCGCCTACATCGGCGACTCGACCCGCCCGGAGACGGTCCGCACCCGCACCCTCACCGAGGAGGCGGCCCGGGTCTTCCGCGCCCGCGTGGTCAACCCGCGCTGGATCGAGGCGATGCGCCGCCACGGCTACAAGGGCGCCTTCGAGATGGCGGCGACCGTCGACTACCTCTTCGGCTACGACGCCACCACCGGGGTCGTCGCCGACTGGATGTACGAGAAGCTGACCCAGGAGTACGTCCTCGACCCGGTCAACCGCGAGTTCCTGACCGGCGCCAACCCCTGGGCGCTGCACGGCATCAGCGAGCGCCTGCTGGAGGCGGCCAGCCGCGGCCTGTGGGAGCAGCCCGACCCGGAGCTGATCGAGCAGCTCCAGGCCGCCTTCCTGGAGACCGAGGGCGACCTGGAGGGCGACGAGGGCTGACCGGGCGCGGGCTGGCCGGCATGCGCGTGCCACCGGTATTCCGTCGCCCATTCGGGTGACGCGAATACTGGTGGCATCCCCCGGCCAAGCGGACAATACGGGGCATGTCACGCCGCCTCACGCTCACGCCGCCCGCCCTCGGGGCGTCCGCCGCCCGGGACCGTGCCCTTGCCGCCCACCGGTACCGGGCGCGGGTGGCCGCACTGGCGGCCGGGGCGGTGCCGGTACTCGCCTTCCCGGCCCCCGGGCTGGCGTCACTCGCCTGGGTGGCGCTGGTGCCCGGGCTGCTGCTGATGCAGCGGGCGCCCGGGGCGCGGGAGGCGGCGGTGCGGGGGTGGTGGTTCGGCGCGGGGTTCATCCTCACGGCGATGTACTGGCTGATCCCCTCCATCGGGCCGGCGCTGCCGGTGCTCGCGGTGCTGTTCGGAGCACTGCAGGCGGGGGTGGGGTATGCCGTGTGGCGGCTGCTGCACCCGCCGCTGACCGCACGTCGGGCACTGCTCGCCCTGGTCGTCGTCCCCGCGGTCTGGCTGACCACCGAGTACGCGCGCTCCTGGCACGCCCTCGGCGGGCCGTGGGCGCTGCTCGGCGCGACCCAGTGGCAGCACCCGGCCGTTCTGGCTCTGGCCTCGGCCGGCGGGATCTGGCTGGTCAGCGCCGCCGTGGTGGCCGTCAACACCGGGGTGCTGATCATGCTGAGCGCCGCCGGCCGGCGTCCGCGCGCCGTGGCGGCGCTGGCCACCGTGCTGGTGCTGGCGGCCGGTCCCGTGCTGTTCTCGCTGCGCTCCGCGCCCGTCCGGGACGGGGCGCTGACCGTCGCGCTGGTCCAGCCCGGCATCGTCGAGGAGCCGCAGGCCCGGTTCGAGGCCAGTGCCGCCGCCACCGCCGCGCTCGGCGGGCGGCCGGTGGACCTGGTCGTCTGGGGCGAGTCCAGCACCACCGCCGACCTCGACCGCGACCCGGCGGCGCTGGACCGGCTGCGCCGGCTCGCCGCCGCCACCGGCGCCGAGATCCTGGCCGGCGAGGACGCCCGCAAGGCGGACGGGCGGATCTCCAAGGACGCGGTGCTGGTCTCGCCGGCCGGCACCGTCGACCGCTACCGCAAGATCCGGCTGGTGCCGTTCGGCGAGTACATCCCGCTGCGCCCGCTGCTCGGCTGGATCGCGGGCGTCAGCCGGGCGGCGGGCGAGAACCGGGCGCCGGGCACGGCGTTCCACGTCCTCCCGGCCACCGACCGCGGCGGTGCGCCGCTGCCGGTCGGGGCGCTGATCTGCTTCGAGTCGGCCTTCCCCGACATGTCCCGGACGGCGGCCAGGGACGGCGCCCGGGTGCTGGTCTACCAGTCCTCGACCTCGACCTTCCAGCGCACCTGGGCACCCGAGCAGCACGTCTCGCTGGCCGCGATCCGGGCTGCCGAAACCGGCCGCCCGGCCGTCCAGGCCTCGCTCACCGGGGTCTCGGCCGCCTTCGACGCGCAGGGCCGCGAACTGGCCCGGCTCGGCACCGACCGCACCGGCGCCCTGACCGTCCGGCTGCCACTGACCGCGCCGACCGAGCTGACCTGGTACGACCGGGTCGGCGACGTGGTGCCGACGGCGGCGCTGCTGGTCACGGCGGGTGCGGCGGCGGTCGTGCTGTGGCGCAGGCGGACCGGCTGATCGAAGCCGCTCAGCCCTCCTCGCCGGCCCGGTAGATGCCGAACGCCGCTCCCAGCGGGTCACGCAGCACGGCGATCCTCGGGCCGGCCGGCACGGTGGTCGGCGCCATCAGGACGTCCGCGCCGAGGTTCCCGGCCCGGAACGCGCTCACGTCCACGTCCATGACCGCGAAGTACGGCAGCCAGTGCGCCGGTACCTGTGGCGGGAAGCGGTCGTCCATCGTGAGCATGCCCCCGAAGTCCTCCCCGGCCAGGCCCCACTGGGTGTACTGCTCGGACGGGTGGACCGTCCAGCCGAACACCGCCGGGTAGAACGCCCGGGCGCCCTCCGGGTCTCGGGTCAGCAGCTCCACCCAGCCGAGCGCGCCGGGCTCGTTGAGCACCTCGGCACCGGTCAGCCGGCGTGCCTGCCAGAGCCCGAACACCGCGCCGGACGGGTCCGCCGCGATCACGAACCGTCCGAAGTCCAGCGCCTCCATCGGTGCGACGACGATGCTCCCGCCCGCCGCGGTGATCCCGGCCGTGGCGGCGTCGGCGTCCTCGACGGCGACGGAGACGCTCCAGGCCGTCGGCTGGGCCTCCCCGTAGAGCGGGGTGATGGAGGCGGCGATCGCGCCGTCCAGCTTCATGAAGGTGTAGCCGCCGGCCTCCGGCCGGTCGTCGCTCTCCGGCTGCCAGCCGAACAGTTCGCCGTAGAACCGCCGGGCCGTCTCCGGGTCCGCGCTGCCGTGCTCGACCCAGCAGGGCCCGCCGGTGGTCACCTTGTTCTGCTTCATCTCGCCCTGCTCTCAGCCGATTTCGAGGATCAGTTTGCCGCGCGCGTGCCCCGACTCGACCAGCGCCAGCGCCTCCGCGGCGTGGGCCAGCGGGTGGCGGGCGGTGATGTGCACGTCCAGTTCGCCGGCGGCCACCAGGTCGGCCAGCGCGGCGAGCGTCGCCGAAGTGGTGGAGCGGGTGATGAAGCGGCCGCCGAGCTCCGCCACGGTGGCCGGATCGACGGTGGAGACCAGCTTCGACCGGTCGGCCAGCGTCTCGGCCGCGGCCCGCAGGTCGCCTCCGCCGACCAGGTCGAGGATGCCGTCCACCCCGTCCGGCACGGCCGCGTTGATCCGCTCGGCCACGCCGTCGCCGTAGCGCACCTGCACCGCGCCCAGCGACTCCACGTACCCGCGGTTGGCGTCGCTCGCCGTACCGACCACCCGGATCCCCCGGCTGCGGGCGATCTGCGCGGCCGCGCTGCCCACGCCGCCCGCGATGCCGAGGATCAGCAGCGTCTGCCCGGAGCCCACCCCGACGTCCCGGACCCCGTCGTCGGCGGTCGCCGCCGCCACCGGCAGCGTCGCCGCCTCGGCGAACCCGAGCCCCCTGGGCTTGACCGCGCTCATCGCCGCCAGCAGCAGCGTCTGCTCGGCGAACGCCCCGGCGGCCGCGACCCCGAACACCTCGTCCCCCGGTGTGAACCCCGTGACGCCCGGCCCGATCCGCTCGACCACCCCCGCGGCCTCCTGCCCCATGACGGCCGGCAGCTCACGGTCCTTCCCGAACAACCCGCGCCGGACTTTCCAGTCCACCGGGTTCACCCCGGCCGCCCGTACCGCGATCCCCAACTGCCCCGGGCCCGGCTCCAGCACCGGCCGGTCCAGGAACTCCTGATTCTCCGGCCCGCCGTACTCGACGAACCCGAACGCATTGGCCATCCTCGATCCACTCCTCGGTAGGGCCCCCTCCCCCGCCCCAGCATGCGGGCCGGGCGGGGACGTGGCCCGCCGCTGCTGCGCCGAACGGGCGGGTGGCGGGTGACGGCGGGTGGACGGCGACCGACGTGACAGATCACAGATTTCATCATCTGTCATCCGCCGGCCGCTGGTCGCCGCCCATCACCCCTCAGGCGCCACCTCCCGCCCTCACGCCCGGCTGTGGTCGCCCGTCCGGCCGTCGAGCAGTTCGCGGAGGATGTCCATGTGCCCGGCGTGGCGGGCGGTTTCGGTGGCCATGTGGATGAGGACCCAGCGCAGCGAGACCTCGTCGCCGAACCAGGCGCGGCCGAGGTCGTCGAGCTCCAGCTCCTCGACCACCTGGTCGGCGGCGGCGCGGGCGCGGGCGTAGAAGGTGAGGACGTCGGCGGTGGACTCGTCCGAACGGACCCGCATGTCGGACTCCGCGTCCTCGTCCAGGTCGAAGGGCAGCAGACCGGTCTCACGGCCGAACGCCTCGCAGAACCAGCCGAGTTCGGCGCCCCCGAGGTGCTTCACCAGCCCCAGCAGGGTCGTCCCGGACGGGGTCATCGGCCGCCGGAGCTGCTCGTCGTCGAGCCCCTCGAGCTTCCACAGCACCGCGTCACGGTGCCGGTCGAGTGCCACCAACAGGCTTTCCTTCTCGGCCCCTTGGAAGGGTACGCGCTTCATCATGCGCGGACCCTAACAGGCCGCCGGGCCGGCGGGGGCGGCCAGGACGGCCAACTCCCCACCGGACCGGGGCGGTTCACCGCGCAACCCGCTCCACCTGGATCCAGAGCTGCGCCTCGGCCTCGCCCCCCGGCACGAAGCGGGTGCGCAGGATCTCCGGGCCGGGACGGGTCTCGTACGGGTTGGAGGGGAACCACTGGGTGTAGACGTCCCGCCACATCTCCTGGAGGGCCTTCGGGAAGGTCCCGGTGTTGGAGAAGACGGCCCAGGTGCCGGCCGGCACCTCCCGCACATCCAGGTCGTCCGGAACAACCGTGTCCGCACCCGCCACCACCGCGTGGTAGTAGTCGAGTTCGACCCCCTCCTCACGGCTGTCCGAGAAGAACTCGGTGACCGAGAGAATGCCGCCCGGCTCCTGGTCCGAGAGAGCGGAGATCCGGTCGATGGTCTCCTGACCGAGCCCCCTGATGAAATCGGCGATGGCCGGGTTCACCCCCTCGTGGACCAACGGGACCCTGGCCCGCCGGCCGACCAGCCGGAAGTCGGGCTTCTCGACGATTCGGTATTCCATGCTGCTGTTCCCTTCGATGACGAGTCGGAAGGACATCCGGGGCTGGGACTGAAGCGCCGCACCCTCGCGCCGGGCCTCCCCCGGCCCGACGCCGTGCATCGCCCGGAATGCCCGGGCGAACGCCTCCCCCGAGGTGTAGCCGTACCGGACCGCCACATCGAGCAACGTCCGTTCCCCGGAGAGCACTTCGGCCCCGGCCAGGGTGAGCCGCCGGCGCCGCACGTACTCCGACAGCGGCAACCCGGCCAGCGCGGAGAACATCCGCCGGAAGTGGTACTCCGACGTCATCGCGATCCGCGCCAGCTCGGCCACGTCGACGGACCCGCCGGGGCGCTCCTCGATGTGCCCCTCGATCCGCTCCATCGCCCGGTTCAGGTACTCCAGCATCCCGGCCCCCGTCCTTCCTCTTTCTGATCACCACCGTAGGAAGAACCCACCCTGCCGTACCCGACATCCTGTGCCCGCTCCGGTCGGGAACACCGGCGCCTTGCGTGGTGTTGCGAGCCTCCGACGCCTCAGCGCCACCGTCGCAGCCCCATCGCCACAGTGCCAACGCCTCGGCCGCCCGAAAGCCAGTTGTTCAAATTGGAACTACCTAGTACGGTCGAGAACCGACCATCACACCGGTAACGGAGGCCCCGTCCATGCCGCAGCCCGTCACGCCGCAGCCCGGCACCGCCACGGTGCGCTCCCGGGTGCGCATCCCGCTGACCTTCCCGGACGGCTACCGTGCCGAGGCCGAGGTCTTCACCTTCCACGGCATGGCCGACGGAGCCGAACACCTCGCGCTCGCCTTCGGCGGAGTGGCGCAGGGCCGGACGGCCGACGGCGGGACGCCGCTGGTGCGGCTGCACTCGGAGTGCCTGACCGGCGACGTCTTCGGCTCGGACCGGTGCGACTGCGGCCCGCAGCTGCGCGAGTCGGTCGAGCGGATCGCCGAGGCCGGCGGCTACCTGCTCTACCTGCGCCAGGAGGGCCGGGGCATCGGCCTCTACAACAAGCTCGACGCCTACGCCCTGCAGGACTCCGGGCTCGACACCTACGACGCCAACACCGCGCTCGGCCTGCCCGAGGACGGACGCGACTACACCGCCGCCGCCCAGATGCTCGGCGCGCTCGGCGTCACCGGCATCGACCTGCTGAGCAACAACCCGGACAAGGCGGCGCAGCTGACCGCCCTCGGCATCACCGTCGAGCACCGGGTGCCGACCGGCGTGCACCTGAGCGACAGCAACGTGCGCTACCTGCGGGCCAAGGTGGAGCGGACGGGGCACTCGATCGAGCTGTCCCGGCTGGTCGGCTGAACCCCGGCTCCCTCCGGCCCGCCCCTCCGCCCGCCCCGGGCCCGCGCCTCAGCCGCCGCCCCGGACCGCCTGCCTCAGCCGCCGCGCCACCGAGCAGCCGAACCAGACCAGCTCGGCCGCGGCCGGCGCCGGGTCGTCCCGGCAGAGCCAGGAGCGCTCGGTGCCCCGGCGCAGCCGCAGGTCGGCCGGGAGCCGCCGCTCCCGCCAGGCGCTGACGGCGGCGGACGCCAGGTCGAGCTGGCCGACCGTGAAGCTGCGGACCAGCTGGGGCCCGTCCGGCACCGGCCGGTCGGTGAGCCCCAGGTGCAGGGCCCGGACGACGTCCAGGCCGCCGGCGGTTTCGAAGGCCCGGAACTGGGCGCCGGTCCGAGGGTTGAAGTCGACCAGTTTGTACCGGCCGTCGCGCCGGTCGAGCCGCCAGTCCAGGTCGGCCACGCCCTGGTAGCCGAGGGCCCGGCAGAACTCCACCGCGAGGTCGGCCAGCGGCGGGTTGAGCAGGGCCCGGGCGCGGGTGGTCACCCCGGCGTACGGGGGCCAGGAACGCAGCTTGAGGCCGGTGAACGCCGTGCCCGGCGTACCGTTCGGCCCGATGCAGACGTGTGTTATCCAGTCCTCGCTGCGCTCCGCCGGCAGGTACTCCTGCAGGAGTACGGAGAGCTCGGTACCGGCGGAGACGGCCGGCAGGAGCCGGTCCAGCTCCGCCTCGTCCCGGACCACGGTGGTGTGCCCGACGACGGGCCGGCGCAGCCTGGTCCAGGCCTCCAGGTTCTTCAGCACCACGGGGTACCCCCAGGCCCGGGCGGTGGCGCGCAGTTCCTCGACGGTGGCGGGGGCGTGGGCGCGCGGGGTGGGGATGCCGTGCCGGAGGCAGAGCCGGTGCAGGCCCTCCTTGCTGGCGAGTTCGCGCGGCAGCTCGCCCGGGACGTCCGGCAGCAGGAACCACTCGGCGAGCTCCCCGGCGTGCTCGGCGAGCAGGACGGCGGCCTCGTCGTCGGTGGCGACGGCCACCGTGGGGCGGCCGATGGCGCGGCCGATCCGGAGCAGCCGGTCGAGCAGGTCGGCCGGTGCTTCCAGGCCGGTGCTGCGGCCAACGAAGGCGCCGGTGAGGTAGCGGGACACCGCGGCGGGCGTACGCGGGTGTTCGACCATCGCGTACACGGGGACACCGAGCCGGCCCAGGGTGCGGATGACGCCGAGCCCGCCGGGATGCTCGGGATAGTGGCCGACCTTCACCAGCAGGGCGGGCACGTCGAGGTCCGCGTCGAGCAGGTTCGCGTCGCGTTGGGGCGTGGCCGTCCGGCCTCGGTGTGCCCGGGTGATGCGGATGTGCGGCATGAAAGGCCTCGCAGCGATGACAGCAGGCGGGGCGCGGGTCAGGTCGGCCGGCGGATCGCCGGTCCCGCACACGCCTCCATTGTGGTCCCGGTCCGCCCGTAGGGGAACCGCGCCACGCGGCCCGGACCCTCCTCCGAGTACCCCGTGCGACCGGGCCGCCACCCGATTCGGGCTGTCGTCCGCGCCCGACCGGGTGCAATCTGGGAAGAAGCCCGGCCTTAGGAGGACGCGTCATGCCGCCGATCCGACCCACCCAGCCCAGCGGCCCCCGCCCGGCACGGACCCGACCGGCAGCACCCCCGGCTCCGGGCCCGGCGGGGCCTCGCGCGGGTGCCGTCCGGCGAAGAAGGCCGTCATGACCGGCCCGGCCACCCCGGGCTCCCCCGTCCCGGTCACCGTCATCGGTGCCGGCCCCTACGGCCTGGCCACCGCCGCCCATCTGAGCGAGCTCGGCACCCCGTGCCGGGTACTGGGCGAGCCGATGGACAGCTGGCGGTCCCGGATGCCGGCCGGGATGTACCTGAAGTCCACCCCGCGCGCCTCCTCGATCGGCGACCCGCGCCGCCGCCACCGCCTGGAGGACTTCCGGGCCGGCGAGCACCGCGCCTGGGCCGGCGACCGGTACCCGATCCCGATCGACGAGTTCATCCGCTACGGCGAGTGGTTCCAGCACCGCTGCGTGCCGGAGCTGGAGCAGACGGCGGTACGGGCGGTGGCGGCGGACGGCCGCCGGTTCCGGGTCGTGCTGGAGAGCGGGGAGGAGTTCACCACCGCCACGGTCGTCATGGCCACCGGCCTCGGGCCGTACCGGCACGTGCCGCCGGAGCTGGCCCGGCTGGCCGACGCGGGCCTGGTCTCGCACACTTCGGACCACAGCGACCTCGCCGCCTTCTCGGGCCGGCGGGTCGCGGTGGTCGGAGCCGGGCAGTCGGCGCTGGAGAGCGCGGCGCTGCTGCACGAGGCCGGCGCCGAGCCCACCGTGGTGGCCCGCACCTCCCACCTGCTGTTCGGCGACCCGCCGACCCGCGACGAGACCTCCGACCGGCCACTGCCCGAGCGGATCGTCAAGCCCGGCTCGACGCTCGGCCCGGGCTGGTCGCTGTACGCCTTCGCCAACGCGCCCGGAACCTTCCGCCACCTGCCCGACCGTACCCGGCTGGAGCTGGTCCGGGTGATCCTCGGGCCGTCCGGCGCCTGGTGGCTGCGCGACCGGGTCGAGGGCCGGCTCGGCCTGCTGACCGGCCACCGGATCGAACGGGCCACCGAGACCGACGGCGGCGCCCGGCTGGAGCTGCACGGCCCGCCCGGCGGCGCGCGGGTCCTGGAGGTGGACCACGTCCTGGCCGCCACCGGCTACCGGGTGGACGTCGACCGGATCGGCCTGCTCGGTCCTGAACTGCTGCGCGCGGTCCGGCGGTTGGCCGGGTCACCGGAACTGACGGCGGGCTTCGAGTCGTCCGTCCCGGGCCTCTACTTCACCGGCCTCCCCGCCGCTGCCACCTTCGGCCCGGTGCTGCGCTTCGTCGCCGGGACGGGCTTCGCGGCCCGCCGCCTCAGCGCCTCGGTGGCAGCCCGGACCTCGCCCCGGACAGCCGGGCCGGCACGGACGACCGGGGGCGGCCGGACGACCCGGCCGGGCCCCGGGTAGCGGGCAGCGGCAGGAAGGCCCGTCATGGCCGCCGAACCACACCCGTCCGGACCGCGGAGGTCCGGACCTCAGACCCGCACACCGCAGACCCGCGCCTCCCGGACCGGCACCCCGCACGACCGCGCGCCCGGCGGCCCCGTCCGCGCCGCCGACCCGCCGGACGTCCTCCCGCCACCGCCGCCGGCTCCTCCCGAGCACGTCACCGCCCGGCTGCTGGCCCGCGTCCTGCTGCCGGCCGCGCTGGTGCTCTGGGTGGTGTCGCTGTACCACGTCCGGCTCGACCGGATGGGCGACCTCGGGCTGATCGAGGCCCTGCCCTGGACCTTCTGGACAGCCGCCGCCACCCTCACCGTCGGCTTCGCCGCCGCGCTGCGCGACCGCCGCACGCCCGGCTGGCTCTACGCCGCCTACCTGCTCTCACTGATCGCCGTCCTGCATGCCACCACCCCGCTGCTCTACTCCCAGCTGAGCAACGCCTGGGCGTGGAAGCACGTCTCGATGGTGGACGTGCTGCTGCGCACCGGCCACCTGCCGACCGCCAACGACCACGGCCTCGACGTCTACAGCGAGTGGCCCGGCTTCTTCGCGCTCAACGGCCTGCTCGTCAAGGCCACCGGCATCCACTCCGCGCTCTCCTACGCCCCGTACGCCCCGGCGGTCGCCGACGCGTTGCTGCTCGGCCCCCTGGTGATGCTCTACCGCACCTTCTCCCGCAGCCGCCGGACCGGCTGGGCAGCGGCCTGGGTCTTCTACTGCTGCTTCTGGGTGACACAGGACTACTTCGCGCCACAGACCTTCACCTTCGTGCTGTACGTCGCGGTGGTCGCCACCGTGGTCCGCTGCCTGCCCCGCCCGGCGACCGGCTCGGGCGCCCCCACAGGACCACCCGGGGTGCCGCACCGGGGTGCCCACGCACTGCACCCGTCGCGCCGGCCCGCCATGTCGCCGGCCGGGGTCCGCTGGACGTTACTGCTCCTGCTGCTCCCGATCGCCGCGATGGTCTGCTCGCACCCGCTGACCCCGCTGATGCTGATCGTCACCCTCGTCCTGCTCGGTCTCCCCCGGCGCAACCGGCCCGTCGTGCTGCCGCTGGTGCTGGCCACCGTGCTGCTCACCACCGCCTGGGACCTCACCGTCGCCCGGCCCTTCCTCTCCGCCAACGTGGCCCAGATGGTGCACGGTCTCACCCAGCCCGGCGGCAATGCCGGCTCCGGGCTGATCAACCTCTCGCTCGCCTCGCGCGGCCAGCAGATCGTCGCCTGGACCGACCGGACGCTCTCGGCGGCGGTCTGGCTGCTCGCCCTGGTCGCGCTGATCCGCCGCCCCTCGCTGCGGCGCACCGCGCTTCCCCTGCTCGCCCTCGCCCCGCTGGTCCTGCTGCTCGCCAACAGCTACGACGGCGAAATGCTCTTCCGGGCGTACATGTTCGGCCTGCCGGCCACCGCCTACGGCACCGCTGTCCTGCTGCTCGGCACCGGCCGCCGCGCCGCCCACCGGCTCGCCCGCGCCACCCGGCTGGTCGCCGTCCCGGCCCTCCTCACCGTGCTCTTCGCCGGCTTCGCGCTCAGCTACTACGGCAAGGAATACGCGCTCTACTTCACCCCGGCCGAGACCCGCGCCTCCACCTGGATGTTCGACCACGCACCACCCGGCTCCACCATCGTCGGCGTCACCGAGGACTTCCCCGGCGGCTACACGGACTACGACAAATACGGCCGGGTCTGGATCAACATGCAGGGCGAATGGGCCCGCCAGGGTTTCGCCCGCGACCCGACCGCCACCCTCAACACCCTTGTCGGCGACCAGCCCCGGCACGTCTACCTGATGCTCAACAAGGCCCAGGAGGGCCGCGTCCACGCCACCGGACTGCTTCCGACCGGTCTGAAGCAGGTCGAGGCCGGGCTCGCCGACAACGCGGCCTTCCAGGTCCTCTACCGCAACCAGGACGCCGTCGTGTACGAGTTCACCCCCACCACACCGAGCGCCCGGCCATGAACCGGCCCGCACCGGCCACCATCAGGTTCCTGATCGCCGCCGCCGCCTGGCTGCCCCCGCTCGCCACCCTCCTCCCGGCCGGCAGCCCGTTGCGGATCGCCCTCGTCGTCGGCATCGGCCTCGTCCTCCCCGGACTCCCCCTCGCCCTCCGCCTGCCCCCCGAATACCGCGCCGCCGACCGCGCGCCCGCCTCCCGCGGCCTGCGCCTCGCCGTCCTCACCGTCGCCGCCAGCCTCGGCTGCGCCACCGTCGTCACCCAGGCCCTCTTCCTCGCCCGCCACCTCACCCCCCTCCTCGCCCTCACCCTCCTCGCCCTCGTCACCACCACCGCCACCTTCCTCCCCGGCGGCCCCTGGAGCCGCGCGGCCGGGCGGGGAGGGGCGGCGGCCCGGAGGCGCCGTCGCACGACGACACGGCGTGAGCCGCGGCCCCGCGCCGACAGAACACGCACGTGTCGCGGGCCACGACGGTCAGGTCGTGGCCCGCGGATCGTCCCTGCCCTCAGCGCTGCCAGACACGGACGTAGTCGATCTTGAGAGTGGCCGGGACGACGGTGGGGCCGCCGATGGTGGGTTGGACGGCGTTGTCGATCATGAGCCACATGGGCTGTGAGGTGATGCCGGCGGTGATGGTGGCGGTGAGGATGCCGTCGCGGTAGTAGTCGACGCGGCCGGGCTGCCACTCGGCACCGAAGGTGTGCCAGCCGGTGAGGTCGCTGTCGGAGCAGCTGCCGGTGGAGGCCTGGTCGGAGTTGAAGTAGGAGCAGACGCGGCCGTGCAGGCCCTCCATGATGTCGTTCTCGCCGCCCTTGGGCCAGTCGGCGCCGACCTCCCAGAAGGCGGGCCAGTTGGCGACGACTCCGGGGGCTGCCGCGGGGACGTAGATGCGGCCTTCCACGGCGCCGTAACGGTGGGAGAACTTGCCCTTGCTGTTGACCATGCCGGAGACGTAGGGGAGGGTCTGGTCGCCGCAGGTCTGCTGTTTCTCGATGGCGGTGATGGCCAGTACGCCGTCGCCGACAGCGACCTGGTCGGCGTCGTAGCAGTCCAGTTCGTGGGCGTTGACGGGCGGGGTGATGCGGCCCGGGTGGTCGACGTCGGAGCTGCCGACGTTCCATTTGGCGGGGCTGGGGGAAGTGCCGTCGAACTCGTCCTCGAAGATCAGGTGCCAGGCGCCGGGGATGCCCAACGGCATGCGGGCCTGCGGGACGTGGACCGGGACGTTGCTCGGGCTCGCCGTGTCGGCGGGACCGGTGGCGCGGGGGCCGGGGGAGGAACAACCCGCGCCGGCAGCCAGCAGGAGGGCGGCAAGGAGGGCGGCGGCCCGCTCGCGGGCGCCGCGCCTGGGGCCTCGGCGTTCCACGGCACCTCCTCTCGCCGGTCTGATCAGGGTTCCACCCGGCCCGCGCCCGCGCATCCCAGCGAACGGGCAGCAAGCCGGTCAGTCGACCGGCGGGCCGCCGACCGGCCTGCCGGTGGCGGCACGGAGGCGGCGGTAGGCGCGCCAGCCCTTGGTGCGCAGGCGTTCGGGGAAGGGGGCGACGGGAGCGCCGGTGCCCTCGGCCCACTGCCGGAACAGGTCGGGCGGGGTGTCGGCGCGCACCATCAGACGGGCGATCCGCAGCGGGTCGTCGCCCGGTGAGCTGAAGGCGTTGGCGATGGCGGTGGCGGAGGACCAGCCGGCCCGCTGGACGCAGCGGCGCACCGCGATGTCGGAATACCCGTGCGGGTAGGCGAAGGAGGTGACCGGGTGGCCGAGGAAATCCTCCAGGCGGTCCTTGCAGCCGACCACCTCGTCCTTGAGCCGGCGCCCGGAGACGGTGTCCAGCTGCGGATGGGTCCGGGTGTGGCCGCCGATCTCGATGCCGAGCGCGTCCAGGGTGGTCAGCTGGCGCCAGCTGAGCATGGGGGCGGGCGGCAGCACGCTGCCTTCGCCGGCGCGGCCGGGGGCGTGCAGGGCGCCGGTGGTGACGTACAGGGTGGCCGGCAGGTCGCGTTCGCCCAGCAGGGGGGCGACCGACCAGTAGAAGTCCGCGAAGCCGTCGTCGAAGGTGAGGACGGCGCAGTTCTCGGGCAGCGGCGGTCCGCCGCGCAGAGCGGCGACCAGGCGGTGCAGCGGGACGACGCGGCGGCCGGCATCGGCGATCCGGTCGAGCTGTTCGGCGAAGACGCGCGGGGGGACGGTGTAGGGGCCGATCCAGTCGGGCGGGTCGTCGCTGACCGAGTGGTACAGGAAGACGGGGACGGCGGGCATCATGGCGCGCCTCCCCGCTCGGCGGCCGGAGCCCGCTCGCCCACGATCCCGCCGTCGGCCACCCCGTTGCCCGCGACCGCGCTTCCCACGGCCGCCCGCGCCCGCCCGACCGCGTACCCGCTCACGGTGAGCGCCACCCCGGCGGCCAGCGCGGCCGCCCGACGCGGCCCGCCGCCGCCCGGGCGCAGGCAGCCGGCCAGCGCGCGCGGCACGGTGGAGAGCAGGTAGCGCCGTTCGCTGGCGAGTGCGGGGCCGCTCCCCGCCCGCCGGGCGACGGCGGCCTTGGAGAGGCCCTCGGCGTAGCAGCGGGCACGGAAGTAGGCCCAGCCGGTGCGCGCGGGCGGCACGTGGTGGCGGACGGCGGCGGCGGGCTCGTGCAGCAGGACGGCGTCGGGGTGGCGCTCGGCGAGCCGCAGGCAGAGTTCGGTCTCCTCGCAGCCGAGCGGGCGGGTGCCGATCCGGCCGAGGCCGGCGCTGAAGCCGCCGGCGGCGAGCACTTCGCCACGCCGGAAGGACATGTTGGCGCCGATCAGGTTCCGGACCGGGCCGGCGTGTTCGGGCAGGCCGCGGTAGGAGCAGCCGATCACCCAGTCGAACTCGGGCGGGAACCAGGAGGGGCGGGCGGTGTCCCACCGGGGGCGGATCAGGCCGCCGACACCGACGACGCGCGGGTCGCCGTAGCCGGCCAGCAGGTGGCCGGTCCAGTCGGGGGCGGCGGCCGCGTCGTCGTCCAGATAGGCGACGATCTCGGTGCGGGCGGCGGCGGTGCCGGTGTTGCGGGCGCCGGAGAGGCCACGGCCCTGCTGGTTGTCGAGGACCCTCAGGCCGGGCAGGACGGCGGGCAGTTCGGCACGGGCGCGGGTGCTCAGGGCCTGGCAGTGGTCGACGACCAGCAGGGTCTCCTCGGGGGGCCGGTGCTGGGCGGCGACGGAGGCGACGGAGGCGTACAGGTCGTCCCAGCGGTCGAGGGTGTAGGCGCAGATCACCACGGAGAGGGTGGGTCCGCCGTCCGGGGCACTCATCGCGCGCCTCCCGCCGGGGCCCGGGCAGGAGTCGGCGCGGGCAGCCAGCGCGGCAGGGTGACCAGTAGTGGCAGCGCGACCAGGCACTCGGCGAGCAGCCAGCCCACGCCGACGCCGGTCAGCCCGTAGCGGGGCAGCAGCAGGGCGACCAGGCCCACGGAGGTGACGAAGAAGGCCGCCTGCAGGCCGATCACCCAGCCGAGTGCCCGCCGTGCCCGCGCGACGTCGATGGCGATGGAGAGCAGCAGGTTCGGCAGGGCGGAGAGGGCGAGCAGCCGCAGCAGCAGGGTGGCCTGCCCGGCGTACTCGGCGCCGAAGAGCCGCAGCAGCCAGGGTGCGGCGAGCACCACCACGGCGACCCCGGCGGTGATCAGCAGTCCGGCGTGCCGCAGCACCCGGCGGCCGTGCTCGGCGAGCCGCTCGGGGGCGTGGGCGGCCTCGACGATCAGCGAGCTGCCCATGTTGAGGGCGGCCAGGTAGAACGTGTAGGCGATCACCCAGGCCAGCGAGAAGTAGGCGTTGGGGGCGGCGCCGAGCTGGTTGAGGACGAGCAGCGGCAGGATGTTGTACGCGGTGAGCCGGCAGAGCGAGCCGAGGTAGTCGGCGCCGCAGTAGCGCAGCAGCCGGGTGGGTGGCCGGGCATCGCGGTCCTGCCGGGCGTGCGCGGGGATGCCGCGGCGGAACAGGAACAGGCTGGTGACGGTGACCGAGAGCACGAGCGCGCCGGCCCAGGAGAGCAGGATGCCGACGCTGAGCGCCCAGACCGCCAGCACGGCGAGCATGGCGGCCTTGGATGCGGCGAACAGGGCGTTCTCGCCGAGCACCCAGTCGGTGCGGCGCAGCCCGGTGAGAGCGCCGTCCTGGAGGACGAAGAGGCTGTAGCCGGCGGTGGCGGCGATGAAGGCGACGGCGAAGACGGGCTCGCGCAGGAACCCCAGGTCGGGGGCGATCTGCGGGACGAGGACGAGGAAGACCACGGCGACGACGGCGCTGCACGCGGTACTGGCAGCGTAGCAGCGCAGCACCAGTCGGCGGGTGTGCGGCCCGGCGGCCGGGACGAAGCGGACCAGGACGTCGCCGAGGGTGAGCTGTCCGATGCCGGAGAGCAGGCCGGCGGCGGAGAGGGCGGCATAGCTGCGGCCGACCACGTCGGCGCTGTACCAGCGGGTGGCGAGCATCCAGAAGAGCGCGCCGAAGACTGCGGTGAGGATCGAACTCGCCGTCAGCACGTGGCCGTTGTGCAGCAGTGGCTCACCGGCGAAGGCTGCTCGCAACCGGGCCCGGAGCAGCGCCCGGTAGGTGCACTCGCAGGGCAGCGGCAGCGGGCAGGAGCAGGGCCGCGCGGGGCCGGTGGGGGCGCTGGGGGTGGTGGGACCGACGGCTGTGCTGCGGGCGGACATGGCGGTCATCCCCCGGCCGGGGCGGGCGCGGTGGCGTCCCGCCCCGGCGCCGCACGGCGGTCGGACCGGGCACGGCGGTCGGGGCTGTCGGAGCGGGCACGGCGGTCGGGGCACTCGGAGCGGGCACGGCGATCGGGGCGGGAGCGGCGGTCGGCGACGACGGCGCCCGCCAGCCGGCTGCGACGGATGCTGCGCAGGTACCCGAGCGGCCCGTAGAGCATGCCCTGGAGCTCCAGCCGCGCGAGGTACCGCGAACCGTGGGGCCCGGAGCAGCCCGCCGCGCCCGGGTCCGGCCGGGTGCGTGCGCGGCGGACCGCGTATCGGAGGCCGCCGGGGAGGCGGCGCAGCAGGGCGGGCAGCATCGCGGGTTCGTGGGCCAGCGCGGCCGCGAGGTAGGCGCCGAAGCCGGCGCCGTAGCCGAAGGCTTGGGCGGGCAGGGCGTCCATGGTGCGCCGGTGGCGGTGCCAGATGATGGCGTCGGGGGCGTAGGCGAGGGCGTGGCCGGCGACGAGGGTCCGGAAGAAGGCGAGCAGGTCGTCACCGCCGCGGGCGGGGGTGCCGGTGCCGGTGGCCGGGTCGAAGCCGCCGAGCCGGCGGAGCAGGTCGGTGCGGAAGGCCATGTTGGCGCCGGAGCCGAAGCGGCCGGCGGCGAACGGGAAGAGCGGGTCGCGGCGGCGGTCGTCGAGCGTCCAGGTGCGGGCGGCGAAGCCCTTGGCGAAGCCGCCGTGGCGTTCCAGGGCGGCCTGGGCGGCGGTGTCGAGTTCGGCGGGCAGGATCAGGCCGGTGACGCAGCCGATCCGGTCGTCGCCGGCGAAGGCGTCGGCGAGGGCGGCGATCCAGCCGGGGTCCGCGAGGGTGTCGTCGTCGGTGAAGGCGACGAGCTGCCCGCCGGCGGCGGCCAGGCCTCGGTTGTGGGCCCGGGCCAGGCCCGCCACCGGCTCGCGCAGGTAGCGGACCCGGCCCCGGTACCGGTCACGGACCAGCCGTTCGGCGGCGTCGTCGGCCGGGGCGTTGTCCACGACGATGACCTCGACCTGCGGATAGCCGTTCCGCAGCAGGGAGTCGAGGCACTGCCGCAACATTCCCTCCCGGTTGTGGGTGGCGACGACCACGCTGACCGTGACCGGGCCCGCGGGCACCCGGGCGCGGCCGACCCGACCGGGACGCGCCGCGGGTGTCGCGGTGGACAGGGCGGGAACACGCAGTTCCCGGTGAGCGGCATCGACCAGCGCCCGGCGTAGCGAGGCACTGTCGCCCGCTGTTCCGGTGGCCGTGACCAAGCCGAGCGGGTGTCCGTGCAGCCGCACCAACGCCAACACGCGGCCGTCCGGGTCGGCGGAGCCGAGACCGCCGGGCGAGCGCAGCTCACCCGGCTCATCCAGGTCCAGTTCGACGACACGGACGGGG
The DNA here is from genome assembly GCF_055588525.1 of Kitasatospora sp. NPDC041988. Taxonomy (NCBI): domain Bacteria; kingdom Bacillati; phylum Actinomycetota; class Actinomycetes; order Kitasatosporales; family Streptomycetaceae; genus Kitasatospora; species Kitasatospora sp. NPDC041988. The sequence continues at coordinate 22,750 of NZ_JBVJCO010000027.1, read as the reverse complement.
GTGTAGAGCGAGTCGCGGGCGGCAGAGCGCGGGCAGGCAGCTGCGGTGCGCCGGTCGGGGCCATTCATCATCGCTCCTCCGCGGGGGCGGCCGCCGAGGCCCGGGCGCCGGGACGCTCGGAGATCAGGGTCCTCAGCACCCGGCGGCCGTCGGAGATGGCGTGGAGGTGGGATCGACCGCTGCGGCGGGGGAGTTCCAGGCTCGGCACTTCGGCGATCCGCAGTCCGGAGCGCAGGGCGTGCGCGATCATCTCGGCCTCGATCTCGAAGCCGGTGGAGCGCAGGTCCAGAGCGTCCAGGAAGGAGCGGCGGAAGGCACAGTAGCCGTAGCACAGGTCGGTGAGGCTCGCGTCGTACAGGCGGTTGACCACGGCGAGCAGGGCGCGGTTGCCGAGCGACCGGACCTTGGTGAGGTCCAGCGAGCCGCCGCCGGCGATGCACCGGGAACCCTTGACGAAGTCGAAGCCGTGGTCGAGGAAGTGCAGGTAGTGCGGGATCTCGCCGGGCCACATGGAGCCGTCGGCGTCCATCATGACGATGTACTCGCCGTTGGCGGCGGCGAAGCCGGTGCGCAGGGCGTTGCCCTTGCCCGGTCCGGCCTGTGCGACGCTGCGGACGGTCGGCAGGCAGTGCCGGGCCATCGGGATGGTGGCGTCGCTGGACGAGCCGTCGACCAGGATGACCTCGTCGACGCAGCGCGGGATCTGCTCGAACACCCAGGGGATGTTGCGGGCCTCGTTCTGCGCGGGCACGACCAGGGTGACGCTGTGCTTGCTGGCGACGCCGTCCCCGGCCCGGCGCATCGGCCGCCGGACGGCGACCCGGTCCCCGGCGCGGCGCTGTGGCCGGCCGTCCTGGTACGGGTACGGGTACGGAACGACGTGGGAGGGCAGGGTGGTGCTCATCGAGAACGGCCTCTCGGGGGGAGGCGGCGGGCGGGCGCCGGGCACGGCGCGGCCCCTGAGTGACGGGGCGGGCCCGGCGCGCGACGGAAACGCGGGGCGGGAGGGGCCCCGGAGGGAAGTCCCCGGAGGGGACTGCCGAAACGTGGAGAGCGGCTCGGGCGGCCGAATGGGGTGCGCGCCGCCGGCTCTCTCGGGCGCCGAAGCGCCGGTCTGTCGAACTGGCCGAATGTGCTTCCCGCACCGGGGTGCGGGGTGTGCCAGGGCCTCATCGTGCCCAGGTGACCGGCGTCACGTCAAGTAGTTTGTCGCAATTGGTTCCTTATGCCTGATTCGGCATACGCCACCTGGCGACCGCCGGCACGAGCGCCGCGCCCCGACCGGCGCTCAGCCACCGACCGGCCCACAACCCCCGACCGGCGCTCAGCCACCGACCGGCCGACCCTCCGGCTCCTCGGCGATCCGGCGGGCGATCTCGGCCGGCCGCACCGGCCGCCCGAAGTGCCAGCCCTGCGCCCAGTCGCAGCCGATGGTGCGCAGCCGCTCGGCGTCCCGCAGGGTCTCCACACCCTCGGCGGTGACGGTCAGACCCAGCGCGTGCGCCATCGACACCAGGCCGCTGACGATCCGCCAACCGGTCTCCTCGTCCTTGGCCGGATCGTGCAGATCGCCCACGAAGGACCCTGCTATCTTCAGCCCGGAGACCGGCAGGTCACGCAGGTAGGCGAGGTTGGACCAGCCGGTGCCGAAGTCGTCCACGGCGAGTGAGACACCCTGGTCGACCAGCCCGTGCAGGGTGCGCAGCGCCTCGTCCTCCGGACCGACCACGGTGGACTCGGTAATCTCCAGCTGGAGCCGGGCCGGGTCCAGGCCGGTGGTGTCGAGGATCCGGGCGAGGTCGGTCACCAGGGCGGCGCTGCGGGCCTGACGGACCGCCAGATTGACGTTCAGCTGCGGCGCGTCGTCGCCGAACCGCTTGATCCAGTCGGCCGCCTGGCCGCAGGCCTGTTCCAGCACCCAGCGGCCGAGCGGCATGATCAGGCCGGTCTCCTCGGCGGTCGTGACGAACTCGTCCGGGCCGAGCACCCCCAGCTGCGGGTGACGCCAGCGCACCAGCGCCTCGACGGCGGCCAGCCGGCCGTCGGCCAGCGCGTACAACGGCTGGTAGTCGATGAAGAACTCGCCACGGTCGAGCGCGGCCGGCATCCGGACGGACACGGCGTAGCGGCTGACCGCGCGGGCGTTCTCCTTGGGGTCGAAGAGCGTCCAGCGGCCGCGGCCGGCCTCCTTGGCCCGGTACAGCGTCAGGTCCGCCGCGCGGACGGCGGCGCCGGGGGTGGTGGTCGAGACCCGCCGCTCCAGCACACCCACGCTGGCGCCGACGGCGAGCTTGTGATCGCCGATCAGGACCGGCCCGGCCAGCGCCTTCAGCACGGTCTTGGCGGCGGCGACGGCCTCCTGCTCGCCCCGGCAGTTCTCCAGCAGGACGACGAACTCGTCGCCGCCGAGCCGGGCGACCAGGTGGCCGAGCGGGGTCAGGGCGGCCTTGAGCCGGGCGGCGACGGCGGAGAGCAGTTGGTCCCCGGTGTCGTGGCCGAGGCTGTCGTTGACCACCTTGAAGCCGTCGAGGTCGACGTAGCAGAGACCGAACCGGGCGCCCGGATCCGGCTCCTCGAAGAGCTTCTCCAGCCGCTCGAAGAACGCCGCCCGGTTGGGCAGGCCGGTCAGCGGGTCGTGGGTGGCCTGGTGGCGCAGCCGCTCCTGGAGCCGGTAGCGGTCGGTGATGTCCTCCAGCATCGCCACCTGGTACTGCGGGACGCCGTCGTCGTCACGGATCAGCGAGACGGTCAGGTGGGTCCAGACCACCTCGCCGTCGTGCCGGTAGTACGGCTTGTCGAACTGGAAGTAGTCCCGCTTGCCGCTGATCAGGTCCTCGTACGCCTCCCAGACGCCCGGGGTGTCCTCGGGGTGGACGAGGTCGCCGACCCGGCGGCCCTGCATGTCCTCCGGGCCGGCCCCGAACAGCTCCTGGAGGGCCTTGTTGACGGCCAGGATGTTGCCGTCGGTGTCGCCGATGCCGATGCCGATCGCCGCGCTCTCGAACAGCGCGCGGAACCGCGCCTCGGAGGCGCGCAGCGCCCGCTCGGCCTCCTTGCGGGCCATGTCGGCGGCGGTGCGGATGGCCTCCTGCTCACGCAGGGTCCGCTCGCGCAGGGCGGCCGCCCAGCCGGCCGCGAAGGCGCCGCAGAGCGCGGGCCCGCGGTCGTCGGTGACCGGCTGCTCCTGGAGCAGCTCCAGAGCCCGGGCCAGCACCACCGGGTCGGTGAAGTGCGCGTCCACCAGCTCCGCACCGGCCTGGGCGGCCAGGTGCGGCTCGAACGGCTCGTCCTGCTGGGCACGGTGGAGCAGCGCGGCGGTCCGGGAGACCAGCCGGCCGAGCAGGCCGGGGTGGACCGCCGTGCCATGGTCACCGGAGAGCAGCCGCGACCAGTCCTCGTGGAACCGTTCGGAGCTGCTCGGCACCGGCGCATCACTCACGGGCGGAACCCCACGCCCGCCACCCCGGTCATCCGCTCGGGGTGCTGGCCGACGGCCTCCGGCTGGTCGGGCCGCCACTGCGGCAGGTAGACGACGCCGGGCTCGACCAGCTCGAAGCCGGCGAACATCGCGGTGATCTGCTCGTGCGTGCGCATGGTCAGCGGAGTGGGCGTCATCTTGTACAGCTTCTGGTGGTCCTCGGCCTGGTCCGGGCGGCCCTCCAGGGAGGCGTGGCAGAGGACCAGCGCGCTGCCCGGCGGGAGGGCGTCGCGCAGCACCGCGACCAGCTTCCACGGGTCCTCGGAGTCGCTGACGAAGTGCAGGACGGCGACCAGCAGCACGGCCACCGGCTCGCCGGCCGCCAGCAGGTCCTGCACCTCGGGGCGGGCCATCAGGTCGTCGATGTCCCGCAGGTCGGCCTGGACGACGGAGCTCTTCGGGTCGTCCTCCAGCAGCAGCCGGCTGTGCGCGACGGCGACCGGGTCGCGGTCGATGTAGACCACCTCGGCCTCGGGGCGGATCGCCCGGGCGATCTCGTGCACGGCGCCGAAGGTGGGGATGCCGGAGCCGATGTCCAGGAAGCGGGTGATGCCCTGCTCGGCGACGAACTGCACGGCGCGGCGCAGGAAGGCCCGGTTGGAGCGCATGATCTGGGGCAGCTCCGGCCAGAGGGCGATCGCCTTGCGGGCCATCTCCCGGTCCACCTCGAAGTTGTGCGAACCACCGAGGTAGTAGTCGTAGACCCGCGCGGCGTTCGGTTTGTCCAGGTCCGTGCCCTCCGGTACCCAGTTCGGTCGCCGCATCCTAGGGACTCCTTCACTCCGGTTCCGGGAAGCCAGCTGTCTGAAGGGACGGCTGCGACTGATGAGACTACAAGCACAAAAGATCCTCCCTTGCACGCCGAACGCGTGCAAGCGGAGTTCTTTCGTCCTGCCGGGAAGGCGGACGGGCCGGACAATGGAGGCAATGGCCGGACGCATCGAGGACTACGCCCTGATCGGCGACCTGCAGACCGCGGCCCTGGTGGGCCGGGACGGATCTGTCGACTGGCTCTGCCTGCCCCGGTTCGACTCCCCCAGCTGCTTCGCCGGCCTCCTCGGCGACCGCCGGCACGGCGCCTGGCGGCTCGCCCCCGTCGGCGGCACGCAGTGTTCCGCCCGCCGCTACCTCGGCGACAGCCTCGTCCTGGAAAGTGAGTGGCGCGCGCCCGGCGGCTCGGTACGGATCACCGACTTCATGCCCCAGCGCGGACAGGCCAGCCGCACCCCGCAACTCATCCGGATCGTCGAGGGCCTCGACGGCACCGTCCCGGTCCGCGGCGAACTACGGCTGCGGTTCAACTACGGCCGGATCGAGCCCTGGGTCCGCCGCACCGGCCGGCACCGGGTCGCCGTCGCCGGGCCGGACTCCGTCTGGCTACGGGTCCCGTCCGGCGTGCACACCTACGGCGTGGACGGCATCACCGCCTCCGACTTCACCGTCACCGCCGGCCACCGCGTCGCCTTCGTGCTCACCTGGCAGCCCTCCCACCTGACCGCCACCCCGCGCACCGACCCCGAGGAGGCCCTGCTCGCCACCCTCCGCGACTGGCAGCGGTGGGCGGCCGGCTGCCGGTACCGCGGCGAGTGGCGGGACGCCGTACTGCGCTCGCTGATCACCCTCAAGGCGCTCACCTACGCCCCCACCGGCGGGATCGTCGCCGCGCCCACCGCCTCACTGCCCGAACGGATCGGCGGGATGCGCAACTGGGACTACCGGTTCTGCTGGCTGCGCGACTCCTCGATGACCCTCTCCGCCCTGCTCCGCGGCGGCTTCCGCGAAGAGGCCGCCGCCTGGCGCCGCTGGCTGCTGCGCGCCATCGCCGGCGACCCGGGCGACCTGCAGACCGTGTACGGGGTCGCCGGCGAACGCGTCCTCGGGGAGACCGTCGCCGACTGGCTGCCCGGCTACGAGGACTCCCGGCCGGTCCGGTTCGGCAACGCCGCCGTCGACCAGCTCCAACTCGACGTCTACGGCGAGGTGGTGGACACCCTGCACCTCGCACTGCTGGCCGGCCTGCCGATGGAACGGCACGTCTGGATCCTGCTGCGGGCCCTGATGGAGTACCTGGAACAGCACTGGCGCGAGCCCGACGAGGGCCTCTGGGAGGTCCGCGGCGGGCGGCGGCACTTCGTCCACTCCAAGGTGATGTCCTGGGTCGCCGCCGACCGCGCCGTCCGGCTCGCCGAGGCCACCGGCCTGCCCGCGCCCGTCGACCGCTGGCGGGCCATGCGCGACGCCGTCCACGCCGACGTCTGCGCGCACGGCTACGACGTGCGGCGCGGCGTCTTCGTCCAGCACTACGGCGGGCAGGGGCTCGACGCGGCCACCCTGTTCGTGGTCAAGAGCGGCTTCCTGCCGCCGGACGACCCGCGGGTGATCCGGACCGTGGACGCCATCCGGGACACCCTCGACCACGGCGGCCTCGTCCGCCGCTACCAGGCCCACCAGCGCACCGACGGCCTGCCCGGCGGCGAGGGCGCCTTCCTGGCCTGCTCGTTCTGGCTCGCCGACGCGCTCGCCGCGACCGGGCGGCGGGCCGAGGCGCGCGAACTGTTCGCCCGGGTGGTCGGGCTCGCCAACGACCTCGGGCTGCTCTCCGAGCAGTGGGAGCCGCGTGCCCGGCGCCAACTCGGCAACACCCCGCAGGCGTTCACCCATGTCGCACTGGTCAATACCGCCTTCACGCTGGCCGAACCGGAGTGACGCGCGGTGGCCGGTCAGGCGTGCGGACCGGAGTACCGTTCGGCAGGTGGACCCCAACCACTACCGCTTCCGCGGCGCCTGGCGACTGCCCGCGCCGCCGGCCGCCGTGTACGCGGCATTGGAGGACGTGCGGAGCTACCCGCTCTGGTGGCCCGAGATCCGCACCGCCCGGGAGACCGGCCCCGACGCCGGCGAGGTGGTGGTGCGCGCGCTGCTGCCGTACCGGCTGGTCATCGGGCTGGAGAGGGTCCGGCGCGACCCGGCGGCCGGGGTGCTGGAGGCCGCCATGCACGGCGACCTCACCGGCTGGTCCCGCTGGACGGTCACCCCGGGCGGCCCGGGCGGCCCGGACGGCTTGGGCTGCTTGGGCGGCGCGGGCAGTTGTGTGCTGTTCGAGGAGGACACCCGGCCGGCCAAACCCCTGCTGCGCCGGCTCGCCCTCCCCCTGCACCCGGTGTTCCGCGCCAACCACGCCGCGATGATGTGGCGGGGGCGGCGGGGGCTGGCGGGGTACCTGGGGGGCAGGGGCGGGCAACGGGCAGCTGACGGCTGACGGCCATCGGCTGTCACCCGCGGCACCCCCGCTACCGGCGGTCGAACAGCCAGCCGCGCAGCAGCCGGGTGACCACCGGCAGCGCCGCGTACGTCATCAGCGCGCTGATCAGCGGCGCGGTGACGAGCGGACGGACGGCCGTCGGCAGGCCTGCCAGGTGCGGGGTGATCAGCACGCTCGCGGTGACGACGATCGGCGCGATCGCGAGCGTCGAGGCGACCGCCATCTTCCAGCGCACCGGCGGCCGGCCCTTCGCGGCGGCCCGGGTGGTCGCGAACCAGCCCTCCATGCCCAGGATCTCGTGCCGGTGCACCTCGTGGTGGTGCCCGTCCGCGACGGCGAAGCAGGCCGCCCGCGCCGGGGACGCCTGCCAGGAGCGGAACGCCTCGCTGTCGCGGAAGTGCAGCAGCAGGTGCCAGGGGTCGTCCGGTCCGGCGGGCCGCAGCAGCCCGGTGCCGAGGTTGCCCTCGTGCGCGGCGGCCGCGTCCAGGATCCCCTTCGCCCAGACCTCGAACGCCTCCTCGTACCCGGGCTCCACCCGCCGGGCCACGAAGAGGGTGACCTCCTCGTCCTGCTCGCTTCCGGCCACCGTGTCACGCGTCGTCGTCGCCATGCGGTCCTCCCCGTCCTGCCCGTACGCCGTGCCAGGGCCGCAGCGTACGGCGTGCGCCCGGGCCTGCGCGCCCCCGGTGCGAGGCGGCGGCCGAACGGCTGGTCATCATCCAGTCGGCCACCACCTCCGGGCGGCCCGGTTCGAGCGATCGTCCGATGCCGGCGCCTGCCGCGCATCGCTACGTACGGTCTCCCGACCGCGTCGGGGTGAGGAACTCACCAGCTCGTCCACGCGGTGAGCGTCAACTCCTGGAACCGCGGCACGGCTGGTGGCAACCGGCACGGCTGGTGGCAACCGGCCTGCCTCCCCCGCCGGACCGTTAGCGTGGCTGTGGACGTCTTCGCCCGCCGCCGTACCGGGAGGCCCCTGCCTTGAGCGCTCCGCCCGAGGACTTCGGTTTCGACCGCCCCTTCGACCGCGCCGGCACCGGCAGCAGCAAGTGGGCCCGGGCGGGCGGCGAGGCGGGCGGGGTGATCCCGATGGGCCTCGCCGACATGGACCTGCCCGGCCCGGCCGCCGTCGCCCGTGCCCTGGCCGACCGGGCCCGGCACCGCGCGTACGGGTACACGGTGTGCGACCCGGCCGGGCGGGTGCTGGTGGCGCGGTGGTACCGGGAGCGGCACGGCGTGGCGGTGGACCCGGCCTGGGTGGTGCTGCTGCCGTTCGGCCCGCGGACCGCCCTCCGGCTGCTGCTGGAGGCGCTGCGCCCGGCCGGGCCGGTGCTGTTCCCGACCCCCGAGTGGGGCGGCTTCGCCCAGCTCTGCCGGTCCGCCGCACTGCCGTACGAGGAGGTGCCGCTGCCCCTGGACGCCACGGGATACCGGCTGCCGGTGGCCGCGTTGACAGGGCGTCGGGCCGGGGCGGTGCTGCTCAGCAGTCCGCACAACCCGTCCGGGCGGGTCTGGACCGGGGACGGGATCCGCGCGCTCGCCGAGGCGGCGGCGGAGGCCGGCGCGGTGCTGGTCTCGGACGAGGTGCACGGCGACCTCACCCACCCGGGGCACCGGCACCCGGTGGCCGTCACCGTGGCGGGCCCGTACCGGGAGCGGACCGTCACGCTCAACTCGGTCGGCAAGACCTTCAACGCCTCCGGAATCCCCAGCTGCTTCGCGCTCGTCCCGGACGCCGCCCTGCGTGAGCGGCTCACCGACGTGATGGCCGGGTACGGCTTCTGGGAGGGCGGGCTGCTGGAGCAGGAGGTGCAGCGGGCGGCGTTGGGGCACGGCGGTCCGTGGCTGGACGCGTTGCTCGCCCATCTGGCGACCGCCCGGGACCGGCTGACCGGCCTGCTCGGCAGCGCCGTCCGCTCCGCACCCGAGGCCTCGTACCTGCTCTGGGTGGACGCCGTCGCGCTCGGCCTGCCGCCGGCCGGGGCGCGGGCGACGCTGCTGGAGCGGTGCGGTCTGGAGGCCTCCGACGGGGCGGACTTCGGGCCGGGCGGGCACGGCGCGCTGCGGCTCAACTACGCGCTGCCGGGCCCGGTCCTGGAGACCGTCCTGGAGCGGCTGGCCCGGCTCCGCTGAGAGGCCCGCCGAAGCCCCGGAAAGCACTCCCCCAGGCCCCGCCGAGGCCCCGGATCACCCGATTGCACCGCCCCTGACCTGTGGCGACATCTCTTCACGAGATGTTTGCGGAGCGCCCCCGCATGGTCCGTAGCAGACTGGGCAGGGTAGACCGGGCCGCAATCGTGATCCCGAGGATGGTGAGTCCGGTGATACCCGTTCGCCCGAGCAGCTCGACCAACCGCCCGACCGCAGATCCGCCCCCGACCGGGGTGACACCGCTCACCGAATCGGCGGCACGCCGCCACATGGCCGGCGTCTGTTTCAAGATCGGACCGCCCCGGCTGGTCGGTGTCGAGGTCGAGTGGTTCGTCCATGACGACCGATGTCCCACCCACCCCGTCCTACCGGAGCGGCTGCACGCCGCACTGGACTCGCTGCCCCTCGGCGGCCCCGACGGGACCTCGCTCCCCTCCGGAGCCCGCCTCACTCTCGAACCCGGCGGACAGGTCGAGCTCAGCTCCCCGCCCGCCGACGGCCTCACCTCCTGCGTCGACGACACCCGACGCGATCTCGCCGCCCTGCGGGCCGCCTTCGCCGCCCAGGGCCTGCGCCTCACCGGCACCGGCACCGACCCCCTCGCCCGTCCGCGCCAGATGGTGCTGGACCACCCGCGCTACCTGGCGATGGAACGATTCTTCAACTCGGCCGGCCCCTGGGGCCGGATCATGATGACCGGCACCGCCTCCGTCCAGGTCTGCCTGGACGCCGGTGCCGCGGACGGTCCGCACGCGCTGGACCGGCGCTGGCGCCTCGCCCACCGGCTCGGGCCGGTGCTGGTCGCCGCCTTCGCCAACTCCCCGCTGCTGGACGGCAAGCCCACCGGCCACCGGTCCACCCGGCAGACCGTCTGGTCCCGGATGGACCCCACCCGCACGCTCGCCCCGGCCCCCGACCACGGCGACCCGCGCGAGGCCTGGACCCGGTACGTGCTGGACGCCGAGGTGCTCTGCATCCGCCGCCCCGACGGGCTGCCATGGACCGCGCCGGCCGGGATGACCTTCGCCGACTGGCTGCGCGGCGCCGGCGAGCGCCCGCCCACCCTGGCCGACCTGGACTACCACCGGACCACGCTGTTCCCGCCGGTCCGCCCGCGCGGCCACCTGGAGCTGCGGATGATCGACGCGCAGCCCGGCGACGGCTGGATCGTCCCCGCCGCCCTGGTCACCGCGCTGCTGGACGACCCGGCGGCCGCCGAGGCCGCACTCGCGGCGCTGGAGCCGCTGGAGAGCGCCGACGGCCCGCGCCCGCCGCGAAGCGACGCCTGGCGCCGGGCCGCCACCCTGGCCGTCGCCGACCCGGAGCTGCGCCGCGCCACCCTCGCCTGCTTCGCCGCCGCCGACGCCGCGCTGGGCCGCCTGCCCGGTGCCGGGCGGCTGCGCACCGCCGTCGCCGAGTTCGCCGAGCGCTACCCCGCGCGCGGCCGCTGCCCGGCCGACGACCAGCTGGACGCACTGCGCTCCGGCACCCGACGCACTCCCCCGGAGGAGGCCGCACCATGATCGACGACGCCCGCCCGACCGGCGCCCCCGCCCCGGCAGCCGCGCCGCTGGAGACCCTGTCGCCGGAGGCCCTCCGGGAGACGATCGCCGCCGAGCTGCTGGCCGCCCGCGCCCGCACCGCCGCGCTCACCGACTGCGTCGAGGACCGCGACCTGACCGCCCAGCACTCACCGCTGATGTCCCCGCTGGTCTGGGACCTCGCGCACATCGGCAACCAGGAAGAGCTCTGGCTGCTGCGCAACGTCGGCGGCCGGGACCCGATGCACCCCGAGATCGACCCGCTCTACGACGCCTTCGAGCACCCGCGCGCCGAGCGCCCCAGCCTGCCGCTGCTGCCGCCGCACGAGGCACGCGCGTACGCGCACGAGGTGCGCGGGCGGGTGCTCGACCTGCTGGGCGAGAGCCCACTGGAGGGCGCGCCGCTACTGGACGCCGGGTTCGCCTTCGGCATGATCGCCCAGCACGAACAGCAGCACGACGAAACGATGCTGATCACCCATCAGCTCCGCAAGGGCGAGCCCGCCCTGGCCGCTCCCCCGCCACCGCCCGCCCCGGCGGACGCGGCCACGCTGCCCCCCGACGTGGTGATCCCGGCGGGCCCGTTCACCATGGGCACCGACACCGAGCCATGGGCACTGGACAACGAACGCCCGGCGCACCGGGTCGACTTGCCGGCCTTCCGGCTGGACACCACCCCCGTCACCAACGGCGCCTACCTGCGGTTCATCGCCGACGGCGGCTACGACGACCCGCGCTGGTGGACCGCCGAGGGCTGGGACCACCGGCAGAAGGCCGGGCTGACCGCCCCGCTGTTCTGGCAGCGCGAGGACGGCCAGTGGCTCCGCCGCCGGTTCGGCCTGCTGGAGCCGGTGCCGGCCGACGAGCCGGTGCTGCACGTCAGTTGGTACGAGGCCGACGCGTACGCCCGGTGGGCCGGGCGGCGGCTGCCGACCGAGGCCGAATGGGAGAAGGCCGCCCGGCACGACCCGGCCACCGGGCGCTCCCGCCGCTACCCGTGGGGCGACGCGTCACCCGCGCCCGCGCACGCCAACCTCGGCCAGCGCCACCTCCGGCCGGCCCCGGCCGGCAGCTACCCGGACGGCGAATCGCCTGACGGAGTACGGCAGTTGATGGGCGATGTCTGGGAGTGGACCGCCAGCGACTTCCGCCCCTACCCGGGCTTCCGGGCCTGGCCGTACAAGGAGTACTCGGAGGTCTTCTTCGGACCCGAGTACAAGGTGCTGCGCGGCGGCTGCTTCGCCGTCGCACCGGTCGCCTGCCGGGGCACGTTCCGCAACTGGGACTACCCGGTCCGCCGGCAGATCTTCGCCGGGTTCCGCACCGCCGCCGACGTGGAGGCCGGCTGATGTGCCGTCACATCGCCTACCTGGGCGAGCCACTGGCACCGAGGGAGCTGCTGGTCGAGCCGCCGTTCGGGCTCTGCCGGCAGTCCTGGGCACCACGGACGCAGCAGTACGGCACGGTCAACGCGGACGGCTTCGGCCTCGGCTGGTACGCGGACGGCGACGAGGTGCCGGCCCGCCACCGGCGGGCCGGCCCGATCTGGGCGGACGCCTCGTTCGCCGACCTCGCCCGGGTGATCCGCACCCGGGCGCTGCTCGCGGCCGTCCGCTCGGCCACCGAGGGCTGCGCGGCGGGCGAGGAGGCGGCCGCGCCGTTCGCCGCCGGGCGCTGGCTGTTCAGCCACAACGGCGCGGTGGCCGGCTGGCCGGAAAAGCTCGACGCCCTGGCCGGGCTGCTGCCGCCGGCCGAGCTGCTGGAGCTGGTGACGCGCACCGACTCGGCGCTGCTCTGGGGGCTGGCGCTGCACCGGCTGCGGGCGGGCGTCGGCCTCGGCGAGGCGCTGGCCGGCACCGTCGCGGACGTGGCCGCCCACACCAGCGGCCGGCTCAACCTGCTGCTCACCGACGGCCGCGCCATCGCCGCGACCACCTGGGGCGACACCCTGCACCACCGGACCCTGCCCGGGCTCGGGGTGGTGGTGGCCTCCGAGCCGTACGACGACCACCCGGACTGGACGGCCGTCCCGGACCGCTCACTGCTGCTGGCCGGCCCGGACGGCGTCACGGTCCGGCCGCTCGGGGCCGTCCGGCCGCTCTGAGCCCCTCCCCCTCTCCTTCACTTTTTGAACCGAGGATCAACCTGTCATGAGCACCTTTGATCTCACCCGACTGCTGCCCGCCGACCACTTCAGCACCGCTCTGCGGCACGACGTGCAGCTCGGCCTGACCTCCGAACCGAAGTGGCTGCCGCCGAAGTGGTTCTACGACGCCCGGGGCAGCGAGCTGTTCGAGGAGATCACCCGGCTGCCGGAGTACTACCCGACCCGCGCCGAGCGGGCCATCCTGACCGCCCGGGCCGGCGAGATCGCCGCCGCCACCCACGCCCGCACCCTGGTCGAGCTGGGCTCCGGCTCCTCCGAGAAGACCCGGCTGCTGCTGGACGCCCTGCGCGACCTCGGCACGCTGCACACCTACGTCCCCGTCGACGTCAGCGAGAGCGCGCTGACCGCCGCCGGTACGGCGCTCGCCGAGGAGTACCCGGGGCTGACGGTGCACGGTGTGCTGGCCGACTTCACCGCCCGGCTGGGGCTGCCCCCGGACGGCGGCCCGCGCCTGGTCGCCTTCCTCGGCGGCACCCTCGGCAACCTGCTCCCCACCGAGCGGGCCGCCTTCCTGCGCGGCCTGCGCGCCGCCCTCGACCCGGGCGACTTCCTGCTGCTCGGCACCGATCTGGTGAAGGACCCGGGCGTGCTGGTCGCCGCCTACGACGACGCGGCCGGGGTGACCGCGGAGTTCAACCGGAACGTGCTCAACGTGCTGAACCGCGAGCTGAACGCCGACTTCGACCCGGACGCGTTCGAACACGTGGCGCTCTGGGACCAGGAGCAGGAGTGGATCGAGATGCGGCTGCGCTCGCTGCGCGCCCAGACGGTGAAGATCCCGGTGCTCGACCTGCCGGTCCACTTCGACGCGGGCGAGGAACTGCGCACCGAGGTGTCGGCGAAGTTCCGCCGGGAGCGGGTCGCCGAGGAGCTGGCGGCGGCCGGCCTGCGGCTGAGCCACTGGTGGACGGACGACGAGGGACGGTTCGGGCTGTCGCTGGCCTCGCCGGTCGAAGCTCGGATTTGATAGTTCACTTTACTAATGGCAAAAGGGACTTGATGGGCATCCCACGTACAACACTTGAACATTGACGGGTTACGATCTCGGCACCAAGCTCAGCGTTGAGTACCAGGAGTCAAGATCGTGAGCGTCACCCAGCAGCCCACGGAGCCGACGGAGCCCTCGGCGGCGGAGGCCCGATCCACCGACCGCCTCGGCTTCGTCGTCTTCATCACCGCCGCCGCGGCCCTCGGCGGATTCCTGTTCGGCTACGACAGCTCCGTGATCAACGGGGCCGTCTCGGGCATCCAGGAGAAGTTCGGCGTCGGCGACGGCGTGACCGGCCTGATCGTCTCCTCGGCGCTGCTCGGCTCGGCGGTCGGCGCCGCGGTGGCCGGCCGGTTCGCCGACCGGTACGGCCGGATCAAGGTGATGAAGGCGGGTGCGCTGCTCTTCGCGGTGAGCGCGGTCGGCTCGATGCTGCCGTTCTCCGCCTGGGACCTCGCCTGCTGGCGGGTCCTCGGCGGAGCGGCCATCGGCATCGCCTCGGTGATCGCCCCGACCTACATCGCCGAGGTGGCGCCGACCAAGTACCGCGGCCGGCTCGCCTCCTTCCAGCAGGCCGCGATCGTGCTCGGCATCGCGATCTCCCAGCTGGTCAACTGGGTGCTGGCGGACGCCGCCGGCGGCGAGACCCGTGGCCACCTGCTCGGCCTGGAGGCCTGGCAGTGGATGCTCGGCATCTGCGTGCTGCCCGCCGCCGTCTACTTCGTGCTCTCCTCGATGATCCCCGAGTCCCCGCGCTACCTGATCTCGGCCGGCCGCCTGGACGAGGCCCGCGCCGTACTCGCCGACGTCGAGGGCAAGGACGCCGACACCGACGCCCGGATCGCCGAGATCCAGGGCCTGATCGCCTCCGACCACCAGCCGCGCTTCCGCGACCTGCTCGGCGGCCGGTTCGGCCTGCTGCCGATCGTCTGGGTCGGCATCGGCCTCTCGGTCTTCCAGCAGCTGGTCGGCATCAACGTGATCTTCTACTACTCGTCGATCCTCTGGCAGTCGGTCGGCATCGACCAGAGCAACTCGCTGCTGATCAGCTTCATCGGCTCCGTCATCAACATCCTCGGCACCGTGGTCGCGATCCTGCTGGTCGACCGGATCGGCCGCAAGCCGCTCGCCCTGATCGGCTCGGCCGGCATGGCCGTCGCCCTGGCCGCCTGCGGCTGGGCGTTCTCCTCCGCCACCGGCAGCGGCGACAACGTCACCCTCCCCGACCTCCAGGGCACCGTCGCACTGGTCGCCGCCAACGCGTTCGTGCTGTTCTTCGCGATGTCCTGGGGCGTCGTGGTCTGGGTGATGCTCGGCGAGATGTTCCCCAACCGGATCCGCGCCGCCGCGCTCTCCGTCGCCGCCTCCGCGCAGTGGATCGCCAACTGGGCGATCACCGTCTCGTTCCCCTCGCTCTCGCGCTGGAACCTGTCGGCGACCTACCTGGTCTACGCGGCCTTCGCGGCCCTGTCGATCGTCTTCGTGGCGCGGTTCATGAAGGAGACCAAGGGCATCCGGCTGGAGGACATGGGCTGACGGAAGCCGTCGGCCGAGGCAGGACTTCGCAGGACCTCGCGGAACCTCGCAGGAGCTCGTAGGAGCTCGTAGGAGCTCGTAGGAGCTCGTAGGAGCTCGTAGGAGCTCGCAGGACCCGGCCGAGGAAAGCCATGAGCTGATCCGACAGTCGGACCGTCGGCCCCCGCACCCTAGCGCCCTCGGCGCGGGTGCGGGGGCCGAATCGTTCACTCCCTGCGGCAGGGCGCACACCTCCGGTACTCCTGGTGGCCAGGAGGGATGAGTCCTTGATCTTCAACCGGCTTCGCGCCCGCAGCACCCGCAGACCCGTGGCAGCGCCTGCCGCCGGCTGTCCCTACGCCCACACGCACCCTGCACCCGAGCCCGCCGGACCGGCGCCCGCCCCGACGACCGCGCACCCGGTCGGCCGGCTGACCGACCACGTCACCGGCTCGCTCACCCCCCGCGACAAGGCCCCGGGGGCGGCCCCCCCCGGCCACCTCACCGACGGCGGCCACCTCACCGACGGCGACCACCGCACCGACCGCGAGTACCTCATCGATCCCGGCCATGTCGCCGTTCCAGGCCACTTCACCGATCCCGCGGAGGCCGAAGCGTTCGTCCGGCAGTTCCACCGCGAGCAGCCCGCCGCCGGGGACCCGGCCGACCGGGTGCGGGCCGTCCTGGACGAGATCGACCGCACCGGCACCTACGAGCACACGCCCGCAGAGCTCGCGTACGGCACCAAGCTGGCCTGGCGCAACGCGGCCCGCTGCATCGGCCGGCTGTACTGGCGCAGCCTCGTCGTCCGCGACCTGCGGCACCTGGGCTCGGCCGACGACATCGCCGCCGAGTGCTTCGAGCACCTGCGGGTCGCCGGCAACGGCGGCCGGATCCGCCCGGTGATCTCGGTGTTCGCCCCCGACCGCCCCGGCCGTCCGGCCGCCCGCATCCTCAACCAGCAGCTGATCCGCTACGCCGGCCACCCCGGCGCGGACGGCGCCTGGATCGGCGACCCTGCCGGCGCCCAACTGGCCGCCCGGGCCCGGGACCTCGGCTGGAAGTGCGGTGAGGAGCGGTTCGAGGTGCTGCCACTGCTGGTCCAGGAGCGGCCCGGCGAGCGCCCCGAGTGGTACGAGCTGCCGGACGACACCACGCTCGAGGTCGAGCTCGTCCACCCCGACCACGACTGGTTCGCCGATCTCGGCCTGCGCTGGTACGCGGTGCCGGCGATCAGCGACATGACGCTGGAGATCGGCGGCGTCCGCTACCCCACCGCGCCGTTCAACGGCTGGTACATGGGCACCGAGATCGGCGCCCGCAACCTCGCCGACGCCGACCGGTACGACATGCTGGCCACCGTCGCCGAGCGGCTCGGCCTGGACACCTCCAGCGACCGCACGCTCTGGCGCGACCGGGCGCTGGTGGAGCTCAACGTCGCGGTGCTGCACTCGTTCCAGGAGGCCGGGGTGACCATGGCCGACCACCACACCGAATCGGAGCGGTTCCTCAAGCACGTCGCCCAGGAGAAGCGGCTCGGCCGGGCCACACCCGCCGACTGGAGCTGGATCGTGCCGCCGGTCTCCGGCGGGCTGACTCCCGTCTACCACCGGTACTACGACCCGGTGGACCCGTCGCTGCGGCCGGCCTTCGTGGCCCGCGAGCCCTGGTGACTCCTGCGGGCGGTGCGGGGCTCGGCGGCCCAGAGGTGGGGAGCTCGGCGGGCCAGCGGGCCGGCGGGTCAGCCGGTCGGCGCTCAGCGGGCCGGGACGGTGCGTTCGTACCGTAGGAGCAACCCGTCGAGGAGCGCTTCGAGCCCGGTCTCGAACGCGCCCTCGTCGATCGCGCTCCGGTGCTCGGCCAGCCGGTGGGCCTCGCCGAGGTGCGGGTAGTCGGCGGCGTCGTACACCCCGGCGTCCTCGGGAAAGCCCGCCGCGAACGAGGCAAGCGCCGAGCCGGCCACGAAGTACCGCATCAGCGCGCCGATCCGGGTGGCCTGCCCGCGTGGCCAGCCGGCCTCGACCAGGCAGCCGAAGACGGCGTCGGCCAGCCGCAGCGCGTTCGGCCGCCGCCCGGGGCCCTGGGCCAGCACGGGGACGATGTTCGGATGCGCGGCGAGGGCGGCACGGTAGGAGCGGGCCCAGTCGCGGAGCGCCTCCGGCCAGGGCGCGTCCCGGCCGAACATCGACAGGTCGACTTCGCCCATCACGCTGTCCACCACGGCGTCCAGCAGCTCGTCCTTGGTGGCGAAGTGGTTGTAGAGCGACGGCCCGCTGACCGACAGCTCGGTGGCGAGGCGGCGGGTGGAGAGCGCGGCCAGGCCCTCGGCGTCGATCAGCTGGAGCGCGGCGGTGACGATGCGCTCGCGACTGAGCAGGGGGGTGCGCGGGCGGGCCATCGTCGCGGTGCCTCCGGTCGAGTGGGTTCGGGTGGGTCGGTGCGCGGGTGGATCGGTACGCGGGTCGGTCGGTGCGCGGGTCGGTCGGTGCGCGGGTCGGTCGGTGCGCGGGTCGGTCGGTGCGCGGGTCGGTCGGTGCGCGGGTGGATCGGCCGGGCTCGAACCGGTAGCTGCGTTCGAGTGGGTGGGGACCGATTCTGGCAGGCGCCTCTTCCCAGTGCGCCCCGGTCGGGGCTACAGTCCCCCCATAAAACTTGCAGCGCTAGTTTAACGGGGTCCCGATGAACCTGGAGCTCTCCGAGGAGCAGGCCGCCCTCCGTGACCTGGCGGCCGCCTTCACCGACCGCGAGATCGTCCCCTACGCCGCCGAGTGGGACCGCGCCGAGTCCGTCGACCGCGCGATCATCGGCAAACTCGGCAAGCTGGGCCTGCTCGGCCTCACCCTCCCCGAGGAGTACGGCGGCAGCGGCGGCGACCATCTCGCCTACTGCCTCGCCCTGGAGGAGCTCGGCCGGGGCGACTCCGCCGTGCGCGGCATCGTCTCGGTCTCGCTCGGCCTGGTCGCCAAATCGATCAACGGCTACGGCAGCGAGGAGCAGAAGCGGCACTGGCTGCCCCTGCTCACCTCCGGTGAAGCCCTCGGCTGCTTCGCTCTCACCGAACCCGGCACCGGCTCGGACGCCGCCAACCTCACCACCCGCGCGGTCCGGGACGATGGGGGCACCTCCCGCCCGAAGGGTGGGGGAAACTGGCTGATCAGCGGCGCCAAGATGTTCATCACCAACGGGACGTGGGCCGACGTCGCCCTCGTCTTCGCCCGGACCGGCGGGGAGGGACACAAGGGCATCACCGCCTTCCTCGTCCCCACCGACCTGCCCGGCTTCACCCGCACCGAGATCCACGGCAAGCTCGGCCTGCGTGGCCAGGCCACCGCCGAACTCACCTTCGACGCCGTCCGGGTGCCCGACTCCGCCCGGCTCGGCGAAGTCGGCAAGGGCTTCAGTGTGGCGATGGCAGCGCTCGCCAAGGGCCGGATGTCGGTCGCCGCCGGCTGCGTCGGGATCGCCCGGGCCTGCCTGGACGCCGCCGTCCGGTACGCGGGCGAGCGCGAGCAGTTCGGCAAGCCGATCGCCTCGCACCAGCTGGTGCAGGAGCTGCTCGCCGACATCGCCGTGGACGTCGAGGCCTCCCGTCTGCTCACCTGGAAGGTCGCCGACCACATCGACCGCGGACTGCCGTTCGCCACCGAGTCCTCCGTCGCCAAGCTCTACGCGAGCGAGGCCGCCGTCCGGGCGTCCAACAACGCGCTCCAGGTGTTCGGCGGCTACGGGTTCATCGACGAGTACCCGGTCGGCAAGTACCTGCGCGACGCGCGGGTGATGACCCTCTACGAGGGCACCAGCCAGATCCACAAGCTGCTGATCGGGCGCGCGCTCACCGGCGTCAACGCCTTCTAGTCGCATTGTTCAGCTGTTCCTGCTTTTGCCGCTGTTTCCCGCTTTTTGCTGCTGTTCCCGCTGTTCCCGCTGTTCCTGCTCTTGCTGTTCCCGCTGATAAGGAGCCCGACGACGTGCGTCCTGTCTACTTCGCCGCAGCCCGCCGCACACCCATCGGCCGGCTGCGCGGAGCGCTCGCCACGGTCCGCCCCGACGACCTCTCGGCCACCGTGCTGCGCGCCCTGCTCGCCGACGTGCCCGCCCTCGACCCGGCCCGGATCGACGACGTCTACTGGGGCGCCGCCAACCAGGCCGGCGAGGACAACCGCAATGCCGCCCGGATGGCCGTCCTGCTGGCCGGCCTGCCCGACACCGTCCCCGGCGCCACCGTCAACCGGCTCTGCGCCTCCGGCCTGGAGGCCGTCACCATGGCCGCCCGGGCCATCGGCTCCGGCGAGGCAGACGTGGTGCTGGCCGGCGGCTGCGAGTCGATGACCCGCGCCCCCTTCGTCCTCCCCCGCCCCGACGAGGCGCTGCCGCACAAGATCGAAACCTATGACACCCGGCTCGGGTGGCGGCTCACCAACCCCCGGATGGCCGACCTGCACGGCGTCCTCTCCATGGGCGAGACCGCCGAGGAGGTCGCCACCCGGTACGGCATCACCCGCGAGCGGCAGGACGCCTTCGCGCTCCGGAGCCACCAGCGGGCCGCCGCCGCCCGCAAGGACGGCCACTTCGACGCCGAACTGGTGCCGGTCGAGCGGCCGGACGGGGTGACGGTCGGCCAGGACGAGAGCATCCGCGAGGACACCAGCCTCGAGAAGCTGGCCCGACTGAAGCCCGCGTTCCGGGCGGGCGGCACGGTGACGGCGGGCAACGCCTCGCCGATGAACGACGGCGCGGCCGGCCTGGTGCTGGTCAGCGAGGAGGCGCTCGGCGAGCTGGACCTCCAGCCGCTCGGCCGCTACGTCGCCGGCGCCTCGGCCGGGGTGCACCCGGACGTCATGGGCATCGGCCCGGTGCCGGCCACCCGCAAGGCGCTCGGCCGGGTCGGCTGGTCGATCGACGAGCTGGAGGAGGCCGAGCTCAACGAGGCCTTCGCCGCCCAGGTACTCGCCTCCGTCGACCAGTTGGGCATCGACCCGGAGCTGGTCAACCCGACCGGCGGCGCCATCGCGCTCGGCCACCCCCTGGGCGGCTCCGGCGCCCGCATCCTCACCACCCTGCTGCACCGGATGCGCCGCAGCGGTGCCCGCCGCGGACTGGCCACCATGTGCGTGGGCGTCGGCCAGGGCACCGCCGTTCTCGTGGAATCGGCCTGAGGGTCGCGGCCTGCCATCCGTCCCCCCATCACTCATCGATCGAAGGAACAGCTGTGACTCGCTTCGCAGGCAAGGTCGCCGTCGTCACCGGCGCGGCGCAGGGTATCGGTGCGGCCACCGCGCGGCTGCTGGCGGAGGAGGGTGCGACCGTCGCCGTCGTCGACCTCACCGCCGAGCGCGCCGCCGGCACCGTCGAGGAGATCACCGCCAAGGGCGGCACCGCACGGGCGTACGGCTGCGACGTGGCCGACTACGACGCGGTGGAGGCGGTGTTCGCGCAGGTGGCGCAGGACCTCGGCGGGGTCCACATCCTGGTGAACAACGCCGGGATCACCCGGGACAACCTGTTCTTCAAGATGCCCAAGTCCGACTGGGACGCGGTGCTGACGGTCAACCTGACCAGCGCCTACAACTGCAGCCACGTCGCGCAGAAGTACATGGTGGCGCAGAAGTACGGCAAGATCGTCTCGCTCAGCTCGCGCTCGGCGCTCGGCAACCGGGGCCAGGCCAACTACGCCGCCGCCAAGGCCGGCATCCAGGGGCTGACCGCCACCCTGGCCATCGAGCTGGGCCCGTTCAACATCAACGTCAACGCCGTCGCCCCCGGCTACATCGCCACGGCGATGACCGCCGCCACCGCCGAGCGGGTGGGCGCCTCGGCGGAGGACCACCAGACCGAGGTCGCGGCCCGGACGCCGCTGCGGCGGGTCGGACAGCCGGAGGAGATCGCCTCGGTGGTCGCCTTCCTGGCCAGCGAGGACGCCTCGTACGTCAGCGGGCAGACGCTGTACGTCAACGGCGGGGCGCGCTGACCATGTCCTGACGTTTCATCAGATGGCCGTCCCCGGTGGTGGGTTACCTTCACCAGGGACGGCCTTTACCTTTTCCGGTGGCCAGGCGTGGCCATGCCGGCAGTACGAAATGACTATGGCATGATCATGTGGCGCTCGATGGGATGGCCGGACCGACCCGACCGAACCAGGTCGGGCCCTGCGTCCCAAGGAGTCCCATGGGCAGCCCCGCCACCCTCCGCCGCGCCCTGGCCCTGCTCGCCGCCGGGGCAACCGCCCTCACCGCCGGCACGCTCTCCGTACCGGCCGTGAGCGCCACGGCCTCCGGCAGCCTGGCCGGCGTGCACGTCCGCCCCGCCTCCGCCGGGCACATCAGCGCCACCGGGCGCACCGCGCCACTGCCCACCTCGCAATGCGTCAGCCAGATCGGCATCCACTGCTACTCCCCGCTCCAGTACCGGACGGCCTACAACCTCGACCCGCTGTACCAGCAGGGCATCACCGGCAAGGGCCGCACCATCGTCATCGTCGACTCCTTCGGCTCGCCGACCATCCAGCACGACCTGGAGGTCTTCGACAAGCAGTGGGGCATCCCCGACACCCAGGTCGAGGTCGTCAAGTGGGGCAACGTCCCGCCGTTCGACCCCACCAACGCCGACCACACCGGCTGGGCGGGTGAGACCACCCTCGACGTCGAGTACGCCCACGCCGTGGCCCCCGACGCGCACATCATCCTGGTCGAGACCGGCGTCGCCGAGACCGAGGGCACCACCGGCCTGCCCGAGATGATGGACGCCGAGAAGAGCCTCATCAAGTCCGGCCGCGCCGACGTGATCTCGCAGAGCTTCGGCGCCACCGAGAACACGTTCCCGGGCTTCGACAAGGGCAACTTCAAGTCGCTCACCGACCTGCGCTACGCCTTCAAGGAGGCCGCCGACCACGACGTCACCGTGCTCGCCGCCTCCGGCGACAACGGTGCGACCGACGCTCAGGAGAACGGCGAGGACCTGTACCCGTACAAGGTCAACTCCTGGCCCTCCAGCGACCCGCTGGTCACCTCCATCGGCGGCACCCAGCTCAGCCTGGACGACGCCGGCAAGCGCACCGCGCCCGACAAGGTCTGGCACGACAACTACGGCGCGGGCGGCGGCGGCGTGTCCGGCGTCTTCGAGCGCCCCTGGTACCAGGCCGGCGTGGCCGGGGTCACCGGCAACCACCGCGGCACCCCGGACATCAGCATGAGCGCGGCCGTGGACGGCGCCGCCTGGACGTACGAGTCCTACGACCCGACCTCCGTCGGCTGGCACCTCACCGGCGGCACCAGCGAGGCCACCCCGATCTTCTCGGGCGTCGTCGCCCTCGCCGACCAGCTCGCCGGCCACCGCCTCGGCCAGCTCAACTGGCGCCTCTACGGCCTCAACCTGCTCCCGCAGCAGTGGAGCGGCCTGGTCGACGTGACCGCCGGCGACAACTCCTGGGACAAGGTGACGGGCTACCAGGCCACCAAGGGCTACGACCTCGCCAGCGGCCTCGGCACCATCGACGCCACCAAGTTCGTCCACGCCCTCGCGGGCCGCTGACCGCAACACTTCTCCGGAGGGGGGAGCCGGCACACCGGCTCCCCCCTCCGGCACGTCCGGCCGCCACGGGGGGGGGGGGGGGGGGGGGGGGGGGGGTGGGTGGCGGTGGTTGTCGCGTGTG
>NZ_JBVJCO010000026.1:113737-143828 GCF_055588525.1 Kitasatospora sp. NPDC041988 | reverse complement strand
ATCACCGGCACGAACAGCCCCGCCACCAGGCCGGCCGCCCCGGCGACCTTCGCCGCACCCAGCCAGTTCCACCACGCCTGCGGAACGCCGTACTGGGCCAGCGGCTGAACGACGTACGCGGCGCGGGCGAAGATCGACGCGCCCGAGAAGCCCGCCATGAACGCGGCGACGGCGGTGACGACAACGTAGGCGGTGGACATCAGGGATTCTCCTCAGCGGGCGGGTCTCTCGTGCTCTTCCACCCCTCTGACCCGCCGCACGACGCGTGTGTGACAGGACGGCCGAACCGGTTTTCCGGCCGGCCGGTGAAGTCGGCGCCGGCTGCGATGATCACCCGCATGAACAGCGGACCCCTCGACCTGCGACAGGCCACAGCCCCGGGTGACGTCACGCCGGAGCTGAGGCAGGCACTCCTCGACTGCTGGATCGAGGTCACCAACGCCGGCGGGGCAGCCGGGTTTCCCTTCCCGCCCATCGACGCGGGCCAGGCCGCCCCTGTGCTCGACTCCCTCGTCGCGGGCCTTGCGGCGCAGACGAGCCGCCTCGTGGTCGCGTCGGTCGACGGCAACCTCGCCGGGTGGCTGAACGTCCGGCGTGATCCCTTCGAGCTCGTCGCCCACTGGGGGACGCTCCACCACGTCCAGACACGGACGGGCCTGCGGGGCCGCGGCATCGGGGCCGCCCTCATGCACCACGTTCGTGACATCGCCCGCGACGAGATGGGGCTGGAACAACTCCGCCTGGCCGCACGCGGCGGCGTCGGGCTGGAGGACTTCTACGGCCACCTCGGCTGGCGGGAGATCGGCCGTTGGCCGGGTGCCCTTCGCCTCGGCCCCGGGGACGACCGCGACGAAGTCCTGATGATCCTGGCACCGCTCTGACGCCGGACAGGAGATCCCGTGTCCGTCCCGTCGAACCCGCCCCGGCGCCGCCGCTGCCAGGCCGTCGCCCAGCCCTCGCTGTGCGGGATGCCGGTCACCAGGGCGGCGGCGTTCACCATCCACCACACCAGCCGGCGCACGCCCGGCTGACCGGGGTCGACCAGCAGGGCGGCCACGGTGGAGACGGCCACCGACGCGCCGACGACCAGGAGGACGGCGGCCACCTCGGCTCGAACGGACGGGCTCACCTGCGAAGTCCCTTGCGGATGAGGTCGGTGAGCCGCTCGACGACGTCCGCCCGGACGGCGCCCAGGTCGATCAGCACGACCCCGGTGCTCTGGGCGGACCGCCAGTCCACGCCCGCCGAGGGGAGCGTGAGGCCGGCGGCGGCCAGGGTGGCCTGGAAGTCGTCGAAGGCGTCGGCGGCGCGGCGGCGGTCGTAGGCCGTCATCCTGCCCAGCATGCTCATGGTGGTTCCTCGGGTGCGGAGTTGAGGGGATCAGAAGGCGGCGGAGGGCTTCGGCGGCTTGTGCTGCGAGAGCCAGCGGGGAGCCGTCTCCCATTCGACGCCACCGCCGAAGGGGCGGAGGAACGCCATGCCGTGGTGGAAGGCCATGAACGCGCCCCACCGTCCGCTGCGGACGTCGAAGACGGCCTCGCCCCTTCTGACGGGGCGGTACGGCAGAACGGGCGGGACGGCGGTGGGGACGGGCGCGGGCACGGCGGGGGCGATGCTTTCGCTGTCGAGGCGGGCCTCGGGGATGGCGTCGTTGCAGTTCGCGCAGAGGCAGGGCGGGAAGTTCCGCTCGATGATGAGGTTCGTCATATCTAATCCACTGTTCGAGGACGATCCGTTGCGGGAGGAGCGCAGGAGGAACGCGAGTGCCGTCGCGTTTTCGCGAATCCCTTGCGAAGGAAGTGTCGGTCTGTGACCGTGGGATAACCAAGGGTTTCCACAAGACACTTCAGGCGCTCTTACAGCGGGGGAGGTGGGCCGGCCATGGCTCGCAGGAAGGTGGATCCGGGCGACCGGCCCAGGACCTGGGGAGACGAACTCGCCCACTGGCGGCAGGCGGCGGGCCTGCGACAGGACGAACTGGCCGTGATGGTGAGCATCCATCAGACGCGGGTGTCGCAGTTCGAGCTGAGCAAGGCACCGCCGACGCTCAAGGATGCGGCGATGTTCGACAAGGCGCTCGGCGCGGGCGGGCACCTGATTCGAAGCTATGAGCTAGTCGCGCCGTACTTGCACGATTACCACCCGGACTGGTTCCAGGAGTTCGCGAGGTCCGAGGCGAAGGCACGGGTGATTCGAGAGCTCCAAACAGGTCGAATCTCGGGCCTGCTCCAGACCGAGTGCTACATGCGAGCGCTATTTGCCGAGGAGAACGAGGATCTGGGCCCCAGTGAGATCGACACCATGGCCAAGGCCCGCCTAGAGCGTCAGGCCCGGCTGCTGGCTCCGCGGAACGCCCCGCTTCTCATTGCCATCCTTGAACAGGCAACCCTGGTACGCATGATTGGCAGCCGCGATGTGATGCTGGAGCAGATGCAGCATGTGATCGACTCGATGCAACGTAGAAACATCATCGTCCAGGTCCTCCCCTTCAGCGCAGCGGCGAGGGCATGGGTTCCGGGCATGGTCGTTCTGGAGATGCCGGACGGTAGTCGCCGCGTCTACTCAGAGAGCCTGAACCGGGGCCACTTCATCGACGATGCAGATCAGGTCGAGCGCTGGACGACTGACTATGATCGGGCCAGAGCAGCGGCCTTGTCGGAGCCGGAGTCCGTCCGCCTGATCCACCGCATCATGAGAGGACTGAGCAACCGTGTCCCAAGCCCTCGAACTGACGACCTCTCTGTGGCGCAAGAGCAGCTACTCCGGCGGCAACGGCGGCAACTGCATCGAGGTGGCCCCCGGCTACCCCGGCCTCGTCCCGGTGCGTGACAGCAAGGACCCCCACGGCCCCGCCCTCACCTTCACCCCCGCCGCGTGGGCCGCCTTCATCGCCGCCGTCCACACCGGCGAGTTCAACGCCTGACAGCGTCAACTCACGCCCGGCCGGCCTGGAACCGCTGCCAGGCGGCCGCGCCCAGCGTGACGCCCCAGACCACGAAGAGGCCGTACCAGAAGAGCCCCCACACGGCCTGCGGGTGGGCGTCCCTTGCGGCGAACTCCGGGGCGGAGACCACGCGGCCGGCGGCGAGCAGGTACCGCATGGCGAAGTACGTGAAGCCCCAGAGCGTCATCCCGATCGAAGCGAGCCCGGCCGGGACGGCGATCAGCCGGGCCGGGATGCGCCAGCCCATCGGGTGGACGAGGGCGAGCGACAGTAGCGCGCCGAAGACGGCCACCGCGCCCATCCCCCAGTAGCCGACGGCCGCTTCCCAGGTGCCGTGCGGGGCTGAGTCGAAGTCCCCGGGGAAGGTCGCCGCGATTCCCGCGCCCCACCAGAAGTGCGGCGCCGCGTACGCCAGCGCCGCCCCGGCAGCCGCGTAACCGGCCCACTGGGAGCGGTGGTTCGGCAGCGGCATCGCGGTCACGGCGGCCATCAGGTCCTCCAGAGGAATCGGTCTCGACGGGCGGCCTCAACGCGCCCCCCGCCCACAAACCGAGTCTCCCGCCTCACACCCCTCCCCCGGATCCGGCAGCCGGACGATCCTGTCCTCCCCCCACCGGGGGAACCCTCGTCCACCCCAGGTCCCGGCCGCCGAACCCCACCCGCGGAGTGATCCGCCTCACACGGTGTCACAACCGCTGATCACGCGGTGTCTTGAGGCCGAGCCGCCGGAACCGAAGGAGCACCCCATGAACCTCGCGCTGTGGATCGCTGCCGGACTGCTTGCCGTGGTCTCCCTGGCCAGCGGCATCAGCAAGGCGTTCGTGCCGAAGGAGAAGCTGGCCAAGGCCCCCGGCGGGGAATGGACCGAAGACGCCGGCGTCGGCTTCGTCAAGACCCTCGGGGTGCTCGAACTCCTCGCCGCGGTCGGCCTGGTCCTGCCCGCCGTGGTCGGCATCGCTCCGGCGCTGGTGCCGGTGACCGCCGCCTGCTGGGTCCTGCTGATGGTCGGTGCGATGATCACCCATCACCGCCACGGCGGTCTCGACAGGTTTGTGGCGGTGAACGTGATCTATCTCGCTCTCGCGGCATTCATCGCGTGGGGCCGCTTCGACATCGAGCCCTTCACCGTCTGACCGACGGCCGCAAAGGCTTCCCGACGACCCGCACGATGACGTACCGCAACGAAGGAGAAGGTCGAGAGATGAGCGACCACACCATCGGCACGGCGACCGAGACGTTCGTCGCCCATCGCAACCTGCTCTTCACCGTCGCCTACGAGATGCTCGGATCGGCGGCCGACGCCGAGGACGTCCTCCAGGAGACCTGGCTGCGGTGGGTCGAGGTCGATCTGGAGCAGGTGCGCGACCAGCGCGCCTACCTGGTGCGGATCACGACCCGGCAGTCGCTCAACCGGTTGCGCACCATGTCGCGCCGCAAGGAGGCGTACGTCGGCCCCTGGCTGCCCGAGCCGATGCTCACCGCGCCGGACGTGGCCGAGGACGTCGAGCTCGCCGAGAGTGTGTCGATGGCGCTGATGCTCGTCCTCGAAACGCTGTCGCCGACGGAGCGCGCCGTCTTCGTGCTGCGCGAGGTCTTCGATGTCGGCTACGACGAGATCGCGGCTGCCGTCGACAAGAGCCCCGCGGCCGTCCGCCAGATCGCGCACCGCGCCCGTCGGCACGTCGACGCCCGCCGCCCCCGCGAGGTGGCCTCCGCAAGCGAGACCCGGGCGGCGCTGGAGTCGTTCCATCGCGCGCTCGAAACTGGCGACCTGCAGGGCCTCCTCGACGTGCTCGCCCCCGAGATCGTCCTGATGAGCGACGGCGGCGGCATCAAGCAGGCCGCGCGCCGGCCGGTGCTGGGCGCCGACAAGGTGGCCCGCTTCATGCTCGGCGGCCTCGGCAAGAACGAACGCCCGATCGTCGTCGCCCCCACCGTCGTCAACGGCAGCCCGGCACTCCTCGTCCACCTGGACGGCGAGCTCGACGGCGTCATGGCGGCCCGGGTCGAGGGCGCCCGCATCACCGGCCTCTACTACGTCCGCAACCCGGAGAAGCTGGCGTACGTCGAATCCGAGACCTCGCTCACCCTGCGATGAGCACCGTCTCATCTTGGTCGGCCGGAGGGCCGGAGGGCATGAAGCCACAGGGCATCCTGCCCGAATCCAGGGTGCCTGCGGGCCCGGCACCCCCTCCACCGGCCGCCGGAAGGGTGACACTTGGCGCCGATCGCTGCGGGGTGTCGTACACGTGCGCCTCGCTGCGGATCGTCCCGTCGGGCATCCGGATCTTCTCGACCCGGTAGTACCCGGCGTCGGTCAGTTCCTTCAGCGCCCGCCGGACGGCTCCGCGCTCCTGCGGGCTGGTGTCGGCCATGTGCCGACCGTCCTCCCGCCATCCGTCGGGCCGGGAGAGGAGGTCCGCGAGCAGCCCACGGGCGGTGTAACTCAGCCGCCTGTCCTGCAACAGGCCGTTGGGAAGCACGGTGAAGTGGCGTACCTGTTCGGTACGATGGATACGCGTCGGGAGCTCTTTCTCCTGGTGCCGGGCCCCGGGGTGTTGGTAGCACCGCCGGGGTCGCCTATTTTCTGTTAGGCCACGGGACGTACCACAACGGCCTTGCCTACCAAGCCTGTTGACGATATCGCCGCCAAACGACCATTCCTGGCCGCACTTGATTGAGCCGGCCCCCGGAAAATCGATCGATCCGGACACGATTGATCACGCCCCGCGCCGGGCAAAGCAGAGGAATATCCCGCGCAATACCTGACCACACAACAACTCCGCTAACGAACCACCCAGCCACTCCAAGGATTCTCCGCCCCTGGGCGTGTTGACCCCTCCCCCTCCTCCCCCGTCCACCAGACTGGGCGGCGACCCGAGTCTCCACGATCCGAGGAGGGCTTGCCCATGAACGTCACCGTCCGGCTCGCGCAGCAGCCTGAGGCCGACGAACTGCTCGGGCGCAGCGCGCTCGCCGCGCTCGTCGGGATGTTGCTCGATCAGCAGGTGCCCATGGAATGGGCGTTCACCGGCCCGCTCACCATCGCGCAGCGGCTCGGGCGGGAGGACCTCGACGCGCACGAGATCGCCGTCCACGACCCGGAGGCCTTCGTCGCCCTCCTCTCCGCCAAGCCGGCCGTCCACCGCTACCCGGCCGCGATGGCCAAACGGGTCCAGCAGCTCTGCCAGTTCCTCGTCGCCCAGTACGATGGCGACGCGGCCGGTCTCTGGCGGGACGTCAAGTCCGGCCGGGAACTGCTCAGCCGCCTCAACGCCCTCCCCGGGTTCGGAAAGCAGAAGTCGCAGATCTTCCTTGCCCTCCTCGGCAAGCAGTACGGCGTGCAGCCGGAGGGCTGGCGCGAGGCGGCGGGCGCCTACGGCGAGGAGGGGGCGTACCACTCGGTCGCCGACATCACCGGCCCGGAGTCCCTGGAGAAGGTGCGCGCCCACAAGCAGGAGGTGAAGCGCGCCGCCAAGGAGGCCAAGGCCAAGGCCTGATCACGCCGCAGCGCCTGCGCCCGGCACTCGCGAGGAGTACCGGGCACAGGCGGCGCGACGGAGAGCCTCCGTCAGGCGAACAGCACCAGCGAGGCCGCAGCCGGCGCCATGTACATCACCGGCCACACGGTGTGGGCGTAGTCCCGGGCCCGGACCACGGTGACGACCGCGCCCAGGAAGTACAGCACCAGCCCGACCGCGGCCAGCACCCCGATCACCGGCACGAACAGCCCCGCCACCAGGCCGGCCGCCCCGGCGACCTTCGCCGCACCCAGCCAGTTCCACCACGCCTGCGGAACGCCGTACTGAGCCAGCGGCTGAACGACGTACGCGGCGCGAGCGAAGATCGACCCGCCCGAGAAACCCGCCATGAACGCGGCGACGGCGGTGACGACAACGTAGGCGGTGGACATCAGGGATTCTCCTCAGCGGGCGGGTCTCTCGTGCTCTTCCACCCCTCTGACCCGCCGCACGACGCGTGTGTGACAGGACGGCCCAAAAAACTTTCCGGGCCCTCAGCGATCCGCTACGCGACGACGGCGCAGGTGGATCCCGCCTCCGGCGACCACCAGTACGGCCGCCGCCCCGGCGACCGCGGTCTGCCAGGATCCGGCGGTATGCGACTCGGCCGATGCCACCGGCTGCGCGTCGGGCACCGGCTGCGCCCCGGCCACCGGCTGCGTGTCAGGCACCGGCTGCGCCCCGGCCACCGGCTGCGCGTCGGGCACCGGCTGCGCCCCGGCCACCGCCTGGGCGCCGTCCACCAGTCCGAAGCCGCCGGCCAGGCCCTTCTGGTCGTACCCGGAGCCGGGCTGCTTGTCCGCATACCGCCCGGACACCAGCTTCTGATAGGCCGCCAGCGTGATGTTCTGGTGACCCCCCAAGCCCTTGGTGGCCTCGGAGTTGAGCGCCACGACGTCACCGCTCGGCGTGAGCCGGTACCAGGCGTGGATCTGTGGTTCGCCGAAGGTGCGGGCACCGGCGGTGGCGCCCTCCGCCAGCTTGACCTCGCCGTCGCCGTCCCGGATGCCGGCCAGTTGCCAGCCGTTGCCGCCCTTCGCCTGGGGTGCGAGCAGCACCGCCGCCTGATGGCCGTCGGCGGCGTTCACCCTCGAGACGAGGTAGGACAGGTTCAACGCGCCCTGCGCCGTCGGCTGGGCCTTGCCCGAGACGAAGTCCGGCGACAGCTCGTACAGCGGGACGGGGTCCTTCAGTTCGAACGACGGCGCACCCACCGCCTTCGGGGCGTTCGGCCGCGCGCCTGTGGCGCCGCCGTCGGCGCCCGTGCCGCCACCCCCGGGCGCGGCAGCGTTCTTCACGGCACCGAGGAAGCGGGAGACGGTGGTCTGCGTCTGACCGGAGTGGAGCACCTGCTGTGCGGCGCCGTAGTCCGGCACGTCGGCCGCGACGCTCGGCCCGGTCCCGCCGTCGGCCCACGCCGGCGTCGTGGCGGCGACCGCCCCCGCCAGTACCACGGCCGTGAGAGCGACAACGCTCAACTTCTGCATGTCCGTTCGCCTCCTCATGCGTGGATGCCCGTTCGCGAGTGGGTCCACTGGAACGAGTTGTTGTTGACGTAGGTGTCGAAGTTCCACCAGGTGTAGGTCTGCGTGCTGGGCCACGGATCGCCCACCGCGATCATGTTGCTGGTGCTGTCGTAGCCGTAGATGACGTTCATGTGGCCGCCACCCGACCGCCAGCCGATCCGCACGGCGAGCGGGCGGCCGCCGGCTATCTCGTTGGCGACCTCGCTGAACGACGCGTTGCGGCTCAGGCTGTAGCCGGTGTTGCGGAAGCCGATCCGGGACAGGCCGTTGGCCATGTCCTCCAGCGTTGCGGGCTTGTCGTTGCAGTCGAGCCAACGGCCCTGCGCGGCGAGGCGGCAGAAGTCGTACTGGTTGTACTGGGTGTAGCCCCAGTAGTTGGCGATGGTCAGGCCGGAGGCGTCCCAGCACCACTGGTCCTGGACCTGCTTCTGCATGGTGATGTCGAGCGCCGTCCAGCTGGTCGGCCGGGTGGAGCTGCAGACCGGCAGGTTGCCGGTGTTCTCCCTGATGAAGGCGTCTGCGATGTAGAAGGCGCCGGACCAGATCCATCGATTGTTGCTCTCGACCGTGTCGCCCGTGGTGCGGCAGACCATCGGAATTCGGTCGCCCACCTGGGCCTGACCGGTGGTCCGGGCCGAAAGTGACGGCAGCACACGCTCGTTGACGGTGCTGTAGTTGCCCTGTCCCCCGACGACAGTGCCCTTGACCAGGTCCGCCTGGGCCGTCACACCCAGGCCGAACGCGATCGTGCCGGCCAGCAGGGTGGCGGCGGCCGCCACCACCGTCGCCCGACGTGACTTTCTACGGTGTCTGCTCATGCGTCAGATCTCACTCCCCGTTTACCGGTGAAAACTGAATTCCGGGGAGTCTGGCAGAGCCGCGCGATGACCGGAACGAGCGATTCCGAGCGCGATGATCCCGCTTTCAACCAAACGATGTGACGAACTATCAACTTCGTTCATCGCCACGCCGATTGGCGACCGGCCGCACGATTTGGTCTAGTCCACAGTTACGCAATCATTACCGCCCGGAGAAAATTCCAAGACATCTCGCCGATGCGTAAAATTGCACACAGTTAGTGCAATGTTACTGTCGATGATGATTCCAGAAGCGGCGATTCGGCATTCCGAAGCAGCGCTTATGGAGCGTCTCGCGCCCCGTCGGCTCATCGATGCCTGCGCCCGACACTCGCGAGGAGTACCGGGCACAGACGGCGCGACGGAGAGCCCCCGTCAGGCGAACAGCACCAGCGAAGCGGCAGCCGGCGCCATGTAGATCAGCGGGAACGCAATGTGCCCGTACGCCCGCGCCCGGGCCACGGTGATGGCCGCGCCCGCGAAGTACAGGACCAGGCCGATCGCGGCGAGCACCCCGATCACCGGCACGAACAGCCCCACCACCAGGCCCACGGCCCCCGCGACCTTCGCCGCACCGAGCCAGTTCCACCACGACTGCGGCACGCCGTAGTCGGCCAGCGGCTGCACCACGTACGCGGCGCGGGCGAAGATCGACCCGCCCGAGAAGCCCGCCATCACAGCGGCCAGGACGGTGACGACGACGTAAGCGATGGACATCGGATTCTCCTCAGCGGGGCGGGTCTCTCGCGCTCTTCCACCCCTCTGACCCGCCGCACCGCCCAGGTGTGACACGCCCGCCGAAGATTTTTTCCGGATGCCACGTCAGGCCCGCGTGGCCGCCTTCTCGTCCGCGTCGGCGAGCCAGAAGTACAGTGCCGACAGGGCGAATTCGAGCACCATCAGCCCCACCTGGAACCCGTGCGGCCAGCCCTCCACCGCGATCGAGAGCACCCGCCCGAGCGCGCCCAGCAGGAAGACGCCGGTCAGCATCCGGACCGCCGCCGCCGGGATCGGCGTCTGCCGGGCCGCCCAGATCCAGGCGAGCCCGTACCCGACGAAGATCGCGCCGAAGAACCGGCCCATGCTGTCGACCGTCGGGCCGGCGTCCGCCGCGCCCGGGATGGCGGCGTTGCCGCCCAGGACGTGGAGGAGCCCGATCGCCACGTCTGCGATCCCCATCGCCCACGCGAGTAACCGCAGCGCCTTGACCTTGGCCATGACCAACTCACCCCTCGCGCTAGTTGACACACGTCTACTTAAGTAGGGCCTGCTAGTAGACACGTGTCAAGTAGGCTCTTCCCGTGACTTCCCGCAGACGACTCAGCCCCGCCGACCGTCGCGCCCAGCTCCTCGCCGTCGGCGCGCAGCTCTTCGCCGCGCGCCCGTACGAGGAGGTGCTGATGGAAGACATCGCCGAGCACGCAGGCGTCTCGCGCGCGCTGCTGTACCGGCACTTCCCGGGCAAGCAGGAGCTGTTCGCGGCGGTCTACCAGCAGGCGGCCGACCAACTGCTCGCCGAGACGCGGTTCGACCCCGCCGCCACCCTGGTCGAGCAGCTCGCCCAGGGCATGGACACCCACCTCGACTACTTCGTGGCCAACCGCAACGCCGTCCTCGCCGCCAACCGGGTCCTCGCCGGCGACCCGGTGATCCAGACGATCATGACCAACGAACTGGACGCCCTCCGCGCCCGCCTGCTCGGCGTCCTCCCGCTCGCCGACGAGGGCGCGCGCGAGGCCGTCTCCGGGGTGCTCAAGAGCTGGTTGGTCTTCGTCCAGGTGCTCTGCGTCGACTGGCTCACCAAGGAGACCTGCACCCGCACCGAGCTGCGCGACGTCTGCATCGGCGCCGTCCTGGGGGCCGTCCGCCCGCTCCTCTCGGCCGACCCCGCCCCGGACTGGCCGCGGTAGCGGACCGGCGAAAACGTGTTGCCCGCCCACCCCCCGCCGGGCGAGGCTCGGCGGATGACCGATGCCACCGCCCCCAGCGTGTCCGCCCTCTTCTCCGCCGAGGGCCGGCTGACCACGATCCCCCGTAAGGCGGCCCGCCGCGCGCAGCTGCTCACCCACCTCGCCGGCACCCTGTTCGAGCCGGACCGCGCCTACACCGAGCGCGAGGTCAACGACGTGCTGCGGACCGTCCACGACGACTACCCGGCCCTGCGCCGCTTCCTGGTCGAGGGCGGCCACCTCGCCCGCCCCAAGGACGGCAGCAGCTACCGCCGCGCCACCTGACCGACCGACCGACCGACCAACCGGCCAACCAACCGGCGAAACCCTCAGACCAACCGCCGGTACGCGTACCGCCCCCGGACCTCCCGGACGAAGTACCGCCCGTGGCTCTCCGCCGCCATCAACTCCCGGTGCACCCGCCCGGGCACGGCCTCGTACACGTAGACGCGCCCGCCGGTGAACTCCAGCTCCAGCAAGAGCAGCGCCGCGTCGTACCCGACCGAACGCAGCGCCGACGAGTCCACCGCCTGCCGCTCCATTGCTCTCCCAGTGTGCGCACGAGGGCCCCGGCCGCGCCTCGCGACCGGGGCCCCACACACCGACCGTCAGACCAGGACGGGCTCCCGCTCCTTCGACGGCCCCTCCACCCCGACGGCGTCCGCGGCCGGCGCCGCCTTCCGCTTCGGCAGCGCGCACATCAGCAGGAACACCAGCACGAGCACTCCCGCGACCCACCACATCGCGTGGACGAAAGCCCCGTTGAACTCGGCGCCCACCGCGTCCGGCGCGACCACGTCGTCGATCTGGCCGAAGAACGCCACCGACACCAGGCCCAGCCCCAGCGCGTTCCCCACCTGCTGCACCGTGTTGATCAGGCCCGAAGCCGAACCGGCGTGCTCGCGCGGCACCTCCGCCAGGACGGCGTCCGTGATCGGCGCGACGATCAGGCCCATCCCGAGGCCCATCACCACCAGCGGCAGCGCCATCTGCCACGGCGCGATGGCCGTCCCGTACCGCTCGGCCTCCCAGATGTACGTCAGCACGCCCACCGCCATCACCAGCGCGCCCGCCTGGAGCACCTTCCGCCCGAACCGCGGCACCAGCTGCTGCACCGAGAGCCCGGCCGCCACCGAGACCGCGATCGAGAACGGGATGCCGGTCGTGCCGGCCTTCAGCGGGCTCCAGCCCAGGCCCAGCTGCATGTAGAGCGTCCAGACCAGGAAGAAGATCCCCGAGACGACGCCGAAGGTCAGCTGCACGCCGATACCGGCCGCGAAGCTCTTCACCCGGAACAGCGACAGCTCCACCAGCGGCGAACCGTCCCGCCGCGTCTTGATCCGCTCGTACGCCACGAACAGCGCGAACACCGGCAGGGAACCGGCCATCGACAGGTAGCCCCAGAGCGGCCAGCCGGCCTCCCGGCCGTGGGTGAGCGGGTAGATCAGCATCAGCAGGCCGGCGCTGGCCAGCCCCACACCCAGCAGGTCCAGCTTCAGCGCCTTCTCCGCCCGCGACTCCCCGATGAACGCCCGGCCGAGCAGCAGCCCGGCGATGCCGACCGGCAGGTTGATCAGGAAGATCGGCCGCCAGGCCAGGCCGAAGAGGTCGCCCTCGGTCAGCAGCGCGCCGATCATCGGGCCGGAGACGGCACCGAGGCCGACCACCGCGCCGAACAGTCCGAACACCTTGCCGCGCTCCTCCGCGGGGAAGGTCGCGTGGATGATCGACAGCACCTGCGGCACCATCAGCGCGGCCGTCGCACCCTGCACCACCCGCATCGCGACCAGCATCTCGGCACCGGTCGCCAGCCCGCAGAGCGCGGAGGCGACGGTGAACCCGCCGATGCCGAGCAGGAAGAGCCGCTTCCGGCCGTAGATGTCGCCCAGCCGGCCGCCCGTGATCAGCCCGATCGCGAAGGCCAGCGCGTAGCCGCCGGTCACCCACTGGACGGCGCTGAAGGAGGCACCGGTGTCCGCCTGGATGCTCGGGACGGCGATGTTCACGATGGTGACGTCCACCAGGTCCATGAACGAGGCGGTCATCACGATCGCCAGCGCGATCCACCTCCGCCGGTCGGAATCCACTGCACCCATCACGTTCTCCTCTACTACCTCGCTCTTCGGCACGTCTGCGACAGTAGAGGGCATGTAGGTCAGATCCTGTCCTCCTTGTCCGGCATCCTGGAGGGCATGACGGACACCCCGGCACGGCTCCTGAATCTGCTCTCCCTCCTCCAGACCCCGCGCGAGTGGCCCGGCAGCGAGCTGGCCGAGCGCCTCCAGGTCAGCCCGCGGACGATCCGCCGCGACATCGACCGGCTCCGCGAACTGGGCTACCCGGTCGAGGCGACGATGGGCGCGATCGGCGGCTACCGGCTGGTGGCCGGCACGGCGATGCCGCCACTGCTGCTGGACGACGAGGAGGCGGTGGCCATCGCGGTCGGTCTCCGCGCGGCGGCCGGGCACGCCGTGGTCGGCATCGAGGAGGCGTCCGTCCGCGCGCTCGGCAAGCTGCTCCAGGTGCTGCCGGGCCGCCTGCGCCGCCGGGTCGGCGCGCTGAACACGGCCACCGTCCCGCTGCTCACCGGCGACGGGCCGACCGTCGACCCCGAGGACCTCACCGTGCTCGCCAACGCCGTCACCAACCGGGAGCGGCTCCGCTTCGGCTACCGGGCGGGCAACGGCGCCGAGACCCGCCGCCAGGTCGAGCCGAACCGCCTGGTCTCGGCCGGACGGCGCTGGTACCTGGTCGGGTACGACCTCGACCGCGACGACTGGCGGCTCTTCCGGGTGGACCGGCTCAGCGAGCCCTTCGCCACCGGTGCCCGCTTCACCCCGCGCGAACTCCCCGCCGAGGACGCGGCCGCGTACGTGGCGAGCAAGCTCCGCCGCCTCACGCCCACCTACACCCTGGTCGCCACCCTGCACACACCGGCCGCCGAGGTCGAGCGCTGGCTCAACCGGAACAACGACTCCTCGGTCGAGGCGATCGACGAGCAGAGCTGCCTCATCCGCTCCCGGGCGGACTCGCTCGAATACCTGGCCATGCGCCTGCTCATGCTGGGCTGCGAGTTCGAGGTGCACGAGCCGCCGGAGATGAACGCCCACCTGCGCGCCCTCGCCGCCCGCGCCAACCGCGCGGCCGACAGCGCGGGTCAGGCCACAGACAGCGACAGCTAGGCCGCCACCCGGTACCAGCCGTTCCCAGCCCGGAACCAGAGCACCCCGTTCCGCCCGTACGCCCGCACCCGGTCCAGGTCCCCCGGTACGCCCAGCCGCCCGCGCCGGCGCTCCTTCCACGCCCCGCCGACCAGCTCGCACCACGTCAACTCGCCCACTCGGCATCGCAGGGCAGGTCGAGGCGCTCCCAGCCGTAGGACTTCGACAGGTTCTCCTCGGACACCACCAGTACGACCAGCTCGCCGCCCGGCCCGACCGTCCAGCCGAGGGCCCGGCGGCCCGCCGTGAACTCCTGCTCGGGCAACCGCCAGACCTCGACCGGTTCATTCATCCGAAAAGAATCTCAGACGCCGTACTCAGCCGTGATCACCGCGCGCGCCAGCGTGTGGAAGGTGATGTGGAACCCGATCTGGGCCGCGGGCGTCTCGGCGGTGACGTCCAGCTTCTCCACGTCCAGCGCGTGCACGGCGAACGCGTACCGGTGGGCGGGGCCGGGCGGCGGGGCGGCGCCGTCGTACTTGTTGCCGGGGAAGTCGTTGCGGGCGTGGAAGGAGGCGTCGCCCGGCAGGTCGGCATCGGACGAGCCCGCGCCGCGCGCCAGACCGGCGGTGCCCGCGGGCAGGTCGAGGGCGAGCCAGTGCCACCAGCCGGAGCCCGTCGGGGCGTCCGGGTCGTAGCAGGTGACGGCGATGGACCGGGTACCCGCCGGCAGACCCGACCAGGCCAGCTGCGGCGAGAGGTTGCCACCCGCGTGGGTGAACTCCTTGGCCAGCGTGCCCCCTTCGGTGATGTCCTCGCTGGTCAGCGCGAAGGACGGCACCTGCGGCAGGAACTCGTACGGCAGCGGCGGACGGACGCTCATGAATGGTCACCTCTCGGCAGGCTGCACGGCGCAGCTCAGGCTGAATGACGCGATTCACTGTAGTGGGGTGCCGCCGCGGGCCACCCCGTCCTAGGGCTGTCTGACAATTCCCGCCGCGCGCTGATGCGACGCGAATTGTCAGACAAGCCCTAGAGTCGTGACATGGCCTCCAAACTCGCCCGCCTGCTCGCCGACTCCCGACGGGCGCTCTTCACCATGCTCGGCGTCCTGGCCGTCATCTGGCTGGTGCAGCTGGTGAACTGGACGGACGACTACGGCCTCTCCCGCGAGTGGGGCCTGCGTTCACAGCGCCTGGACGAGCTGCCGGACATGTTCACCATGCCGTTGCTGCACGGCAGTTGGGACCACATCGAGGCCAACTCCTGGCCGCTGTTCGCCTTCGGCTTCCTCGCCGCCTACCGCGGCATGAAGAAGTTCCTCTGGGTCTCGCTGGTCATCCTCCTCACCGGCGGCCTGACGGTCTGGCTGTTCGAGCGGCCCGAGGCGGTGACGGTCGGCGCGAGCGGCATGGTCTACGGCTACTTCGGCTACGTGGTGCTGCGCGGCCTCTTCGACCGCAACCTGCTGGACGCGGTGATCGGCGTCGTGATCGCGGCGGCGTACGCGTACGTCCTGCTCGGCGTGGTGCCCGGTGATCCGGGGATCAGCTGGCTGGGCCACCTCGGCGGGCTGATCGGCGGGCTCGGCGGCGCCTGGCTCTTCCGCAACCGCGGCCCGAAGCCCGCCCCCGCGCCGCAGCAGGCCACCCCCGCCCGGCAGCAGGCCGCCGGCCCCAACGCCGCCCTGCTCAAGGAGCTGGACGACCTCGGCCTCTGAGCCAGGGCTTGCCTGACAAGCCCTGGACCCGTCCACCCCGGCCAGGTCTAGACCAACACACCCCCTGCGGCTAGCGTGAGAGGGCACCTGCCCCCTGCTCCGGAGCCGCACCGTGGAGTCGTCCGTCCTCGCCTTCGCCACCGACCTGCTCGACGAAGGCGCCGACACCTTCTTCGGCAACCTCACCGACCGGGCGGGCGTCGGCGGCGTCACCCTCGCCTCGGTCTACCACGAGGCCCGGGACGTCTTCCCGCACAACCCGCACCGGGTGATCCGCTATCTGGAGCCCGGCGCCGCCTACTTCCGGCCCGACCCGGCCCGCTGGGCCGGCCGCCGGCTACGGCCCACCCCCTCCACGGCGATCGGCGACCGCGACCCCTTCGCCGAGGCCGCCGCCGAGGCCCGGCGCCGCGGGCTCAAGCTGCACGCGTGGACGGTCTTCTGCCACAACGACCGGCTCGGCTTCGAGCACCCGGACTGCGCCCCCGCCAACGCCTTCGGCGACCGCCACCTCACCGAGCTCTGCCCGGCCGCCCCGGAGGTCCGCGAGTACGCGGTGACCCTGGTCGGCGAGCTGGCCCGGTACGGGGTGGACGCGATCCGGGCCGAGTCGCTGCACTTCCACGGCCTGCGCCACGGCTACCACCACGAGCGCTACTTCGAGGAGCTGGGCCCGGTCGCCGAGGCGCTGCTCGGGGTCTGTTTCTGCGACCACTGCCGCGCCGCCGCCGGCCGCGCGGGCGTGCCGGCCGACGAGGTGGCCGCGGCCGTCCGCACCGAGCTGCGCCGCCGGCTGGCCGACGACGCGGCGGCCGCCGAGCCGGGCGCCCTGGACGAACTGGCCGGCGGCTCGTTCGCCGCCTACGTGGACGCCTCCGCCGCGACGGTGACCTCGCTCGCCGCCGAGGTGGCCGCGGAGGCGCAGCGGCACGGCATGCGGCTGAGCTTCATGGACGGCGGCGGCCCGGGGAGGGGCTGGCTCTCCGGCATCGACCTGCCCGCGCTCACCAAGGCCGCCCACCAGATCGAGACGCTCGGCTACGCGAAGACCCCGGAGGCCGTCCGCGAGAAGATCGCCGCGTTCGCCCTGCACGGCGTCCGCCCGCAGGAGATGGCGGTGATCCTGCGACCGATGGCCTCGGACTGCGACGGCCCGGCCAACCTCGCCGCCAAGATCGCCACCCTGCGCGAGCTGGGCGTGCCGGAGGTCGAGTTCTACCACTACGGCCTGATGCGGCTCTCCTCGCTGGACCGGATCGGCGCCGCCCTCTCCGGCTGACGAGCGCCCTCCGCCCGACTGCACTCCGCCCGACCGGGCGGAGGGGGTGTCAGCGCCGCCGCCGGGACGTCCCGAACAGGCTGCGCGAGATCTCCCGCCCAAGCTGCGTCCCGGCCGAGCGGGCGAAGGACTTGAGCGTCGGGTTGCTCAGCAGCGACCCGAGCAGCCCGCCGCCGTCCTTCTCCTCCCGCTCCTGCCGACGCGTTTCCGAAGGCGCCCGCTCCCGCGAGGGCTCGGGAGCGGATTCCGAGCCAGGAGCCGGCACCGGCACCGCCTCCGGCCGCGCCGCCCTGGCCGCCAGCTTCTCGTACGCCGACTCCCGGTCGACCGCGTCCCGGTACCGGGCCGTCAGGGCGGACGCGTCCACCGCCGCCCGCAACGCCCCCGCCTCGACCGGCCCCATCAGCGACTGCGGCGCCCGCAGCCTGGTCGCCGCGACCGGCGTCGGCGCGCCCTTCTCGGAGAGCACCGTCACCACCGCCTCGCCGGTGCCGAGCGAGGTCAGCACCTCCCCCAGGTCGTAGGCGGGCGACTTGGGGAAGGTCGAGACCGTCGCCTTGAGCGCCTTGGCGTCGTCCGGGGTGAAGGCCCGCAGCGCGTGCTGCACCCGGTTGCCGAGCTGGGCCAGCACGTCCGAAGGCACGTCCTTCGGCGTCTGGGTGACGAAGAAGATCCCGACGCCCTTGGAGCGGATCAGCCGGACGGTCTGGGTGATCGCCTCCAGGAAGGCCTTGGACGCACCCTTGAACAGCAGGTGCGCCTCGTCGAAGAAGAAGACCAGCTTGGGCTTCTCCAGGTCCCCCACCTCGGGCAGCTCCTGGTAGAGGTCGGCCAGCAGCCACATCAGGAAGGTGGAGAAGAGCCGCGGCCGGTCCTGCACCGCGGGCAGCTCCAGGACGGAGACGATGCCCCGCCCTCCCCCGCCCTCCGGGTGGGAGGTGCCCCCATCGGCAGTCCGCAGCAGCTCGGCGGTGTCGAACTCCGGCTCGCCGAAGAACGCCCCCGCGCCCTCGTTCTCCAGCAGGGTGAGTGACCGCAGGATCACCCCGGCGGTCGCCGCGGAGAGCCCGCCGATGCCCTTCAGCTCCTCCTTGCCCTCCGGCGAGGCGAGGAAGGTGATGACGGCGGTGAGGTCCTTGAGGTCGTACAGCTCCAGGCCGCTCCGGTCGGCGTAGTGGAAGACCAGCCCGAGCGAGGCCTCCTGGGTCTCGTTCAGGTCCAGCACCTTGGCGAGCAGCAGCGGGCCGAAGCTGGTGACGGTGGCCCGGATCGGGATGCCCGTGCCGAGGCCGCCGAGCGCGTAGAACTCGCTCGGGCAGCCCTGCGGCGACCAGCTCTGCCCGACCTCGGCCGCGCGGGCCGCCGTCCGCTCGCTCGGCACGCCGGGCGCGGAGACGCCGGAGACGTCGCCCTTGATGTCGGCCAGGAACACGGGCACGCCCTGCGCGGAGAGCTGTTCGGCGATCAGCTGGAGGGTCTTGGTCTTGCCGGTGCCGGTGGCGCCCGCCACCAGGCCGTGCCGGTTGAGCACCCCGAGCGGGATCCGCACCGGGGCACCGGGGTAGGCGGTGCCGTCCAGCAGCACCGCGCCGAGGTCGAGGGCGGGCCCGGTGAAGGCGTATCCGTCGGCGATCTCCCGCACCCGGGTGGGGACGACGGCGGAGGACGGCGGCTCGGCGGTGGACATCGGGCACACTCCAGAGGCAGAGCTGAGGGGCGACGTTCGCGACATTTCCCATGAAACAGCCGCAATCGTCCGCCCGCAGCTCGCACCTGAGCGCGTGGCGGCGCCGCGGCTGCTGCGCCATCCGCCGCCCAAACGGTAGGCTTTCCGTGTGATCTTCAAGCGCATCGGCAATGGGCGGCCGTACCCGGATCACGGCCGGACCAGCACCCGCCAGTGGGCGGACGTCGCCCCACGCCCGGTGCGGCTGGACCAGCTGGTGACCACCAAGGGTCAACTCGACCTGGAGACCCTCCTCGCGGAGGACTCCACCTTCTACGGCGATCTCTTCGCCCACGTCGTGAAATGGCACGGCGACCTCTACCTGGAGGACGGGCTGCACCGGGCCGTACGCGCCGCGCTGCAACAGCGCCAGGTGCTGCACGCCCGTGTCCTCGAAATGGAGTGACGGGCCGCTCACGCGCGCCCTCGTCCCGCCTTCCGGTCATCCGCCGGAGGGCGGTCCGTTCGTACCCGGATACCTCCTTTCGGGTACCGGCATACTCCAGATGATGATCATTTAGTACCTTCTCAGCCGTCCGGCACTAGTCTGCTGACTACGGCCGCGACCACGGCGAACGCCAACCCCGGCCGACCCGTCACCCGATCCCCGCCCTGGCACGAGGGGGAGACAAACCGTGAGCATGTTGACTCCCCAAGGCCTGAAGGGGAAGCAGTACCGCGTCACCGGCAACAGCTATCCACGGCTGGGCCGGCCGCCCAAGAAGAGCCGCAAGGTCATGGCCCTGATCGGCTCGCTGCTCGCGCTGGCGCTGATCGCGCTCGGCGGCGTCCAGCTCTACGACATCTTCACCGGCAAGGGCAAGAACGCCTCCGCCCAGGCCTGCGCGTCCCCGTCCGGCAAGCCGCTGGCCGCGCCCACTCCCACCCCGGACGCGTCCCCGGGCGCCCCGGGTGCCCCCGCCGGCGACCCGCACGCCATCCCGCAGCCGGCCGGCTTCAAGCTGAACGTCTTCAACGCCACCACCAAGTCCGGCCTGGCCGGGCGGACGGCCGACGAGTTCACGAAGCGCGGCTTCACCGTGGACAAGAAGGGCAACGCCCCGGCCGAGCTGGACAAGAAGGTGCCCGGCACCGCCGTGGTGATCGCCGGCCCGGCCGGCGCCGGCGCCGCCACCCTGATCAGTTCGCAGATCGCCGGGGCCACCATCACCGCGGACGCCCGCACCGACAACAGCGTGGACGTCGTCGTCGGCGACAGCTACAACACCCTGCTGGACGAGACCCAGGCCGCCGCCGCACTGGCGCTGGCCACCAAGCCCTCACCGACCCCCAGCACCACCGGCAGCTGCTGAGCCGGCCGCCCGCGAACGTACGAGAGCCCCCCGGCACGGTGCCGGGGGGCTCTCCTCGTCAGGACAGGGGGTCAGCCGGCCGTGCCGTACAGACGGTCGCCCGCGTCGCCCAGGCCGGGGACGATGTAGCCGTTCTCGTTCAGCCGCTCGTCGACCGCGGCGGTGACGACGGTGACCGGCAGACCGGCCAGCTCCTTCTCCATCACCGCGACGCCCTCGGGCGCGGCCAGCAGCACCACGGCGGTGACGTCGGTGGCGCCCCGCTCGATCAGCATCCGGATCGCCGCCACCAGCGTGCCGCCGGTGGCCAGCATCGGGTCGAGCACGTAGACCTGGCGGCCGGAGAGGTCGTCCGGCATCCGGGTGGCGTAGGTGGAGGCCTCCAGGGTCTCCTCGTTGCGCACCATGCCGAGGAAACCCACCTCGGCGGTCGGCAGCAGCCGGGTCATGCCGTCCAGCATGCCGAGGCCGGCCCGGAGGATCGGCACCACCAGCGGGCGCGGGTAGCTCAGCCGGGTGCCGGTGGTGACCGCCACGGGCGTGGTGATCTCCACCGCCTCGGTGCGGACGTCCCGGGTGGCCTCGTACGCGAGGAGGGTCACCAGCTCGTCGGTCAGGCGACGGAAGGTCGGCGAGTCGGTGCGCTCGTCGCGCAGGGTGGAGAGCTTGTGGGCGACCAGGGGGTGGTCGACGACGTGGATCCGCATGCATCGAGGTTAGCCCGGGCCCGGACGCTCGTACGACACGCCGCGGCCGGCCGCGTTCACTCTGCCGTGACGCGCCGTGACGCACCGCGAATGTCCGGACGGAACGGCCTCCTGTGGTATCAATCGGGCCGATCTGGGAAAGTCACGTCGTATGACGAGCAACCCGAGGACCGGGGACGGCTCGGCGGACGGGCTC
The DNA here is from genome assembly GCF_055588525.1 of Kitasatospora sp. NPDC041988. Lineage (NCBI taxonomy): Bacteria > Bacillati > Actinomycetota > Actinomycetes > Kitasatosporales > Streptomycetaceae > Kitasatospora > Kitasatospora sp. NPDC041988. Next base: position 122,929 of record NZ_JBVJCO010000026.1, on the reverse strand, counting down.
CCGGGCCCGTCGGGCGGGCGCTCGGACCAACCCCCGGAGCATCCGGAGACCGAGGCGGAACGCCGTAAGCGGCGGGCCGCCTTCCTGCGTGAGCTCGCCGAGGCGCGCGAACTACGGGAGCGGGTGCAGCCCCGCCGCACCAAGGAGCGCCGTATGCGCGAAGCGATGCGGATGCGAACCTTCCGGATCTGACACGCCTCCCACCCCCTTCCCACCTCCCTCCGCGCGTCCCCGAGCGCCGTCCGGCCGCCGTTCGAGCGGTCCCGGACCGGCCCGGCGGCCCTGCACCGGCCCCCGGCCAACCCTTCCGACACGACCTGCAAAGACGCGCTGCCGAACACCCCCCGCAAAGCCGGGCTTTCTGTCACGATTCCGATGGGACGGTCCGAACAGCGGACCGCCTCTGGCGCGGGGGCGGCCAGATTCCGCGTGGCCCGAGCGCGCCGACAGCCGAGACCGAGATCTTGGGAGTGTCCCTGGTGGCGTACTTCGCTGCAGTGCTTGCTCGCACCGAGGACGGGTGGGATGTGAGCGAGACGGAACTCGACGACGTCGAAACCCTGGCCGATCTGGCCGACCTGGCCCGCGAGGCCGCCCAGGACGACGACAGCGTCCTGGTCTTCATCGAGCAGGAGGACGCCTGGTTCGCCGTCGTCCGGGTGGACGGTGAGGAGGACCCGCGGATCTTCGTGTCGGACGGCGCCGCCGCCGCCCGCAGCTCGTACGGCTCCGTCCTCACCGACGAGCTGGTCGACCAGGCCGGCGAGAGCGAGTTCGGCGACCTCGACAACCTGGTCGCCGAGCTGGAGGACGAGGAGGAGGCACAGGAGCAGGAGGACGACGACGCCGGCACCAGCGGCGGCGTCCCGGTCGGCCCGCTGGGCGACTCCCACCTGCTCTCCGAGTTCGGACTGCCCTCCGAGGAGCTGCTCGCCCTCAGCGGCGAGGGCGCCGTTCCGGGCGACGCCCTGGAGGAGATCGCCGAGGCCCTCGGCTGCGGCGAGGTCCTGGAGGCGGTCCGGTAACGGCCGGCAGCGACCGGTGCCCGCCACCGGATGCCGGACACTGGATGCCATGCAGTCCGCTTCCGCCAGCCAGGCAGTCCCGCAGGCAGCCCACCGGGCTGTCCCGCAGGTGGCCCCGCTCCCCGCCCCCGTCCGCCCCGACCCGGTCCGCGAACGCTGGGCGGCGCCGATGCGCCTCGCCATCGCCGAGGCCGCACTGGCGCCGGCCACCGGGGACGTCCCGGTCGGGGCGCTCGTCCTGGGTCCGGACGGCGAGGTGATCGGACGCGGCCACAACGAGCGCGAGGCGGTCGGCGACCCGACCGCCCACGCCGAAGTGGTCGCCATCCGCGAGGCCGCCGCAAAGACCGGTGCGTGGCGCCTGAGCGGCTGCACCCTCGTCGTCACCCTGGAGCCCTGCACCATGTGCGCGGGCGCCATCGTCCTCTCCCGGATCGACCGGGTGGTCTACGGCGCCCTCGACGAGAAGGCCGGCGCCGCCGGCTCCCTGTTCGACGTGATGCGCGACCGCCGGCTCAACCACCGCCCCGAGGTGATCCGGGGTGTCCTCGCCGACGACTGCGCCGAACAGCTCCGCGCCTTCTTCGACACCCACCGCTGAACACCCGGCCGAACACCCGGCCGAACACCCGCGGGACCGGCCGCCCCGATACGGATTTCGTGACGGCGCCACCCGTCCGGTAGAGTTCCCCTCGGTAGCGTGTCCGAGCGGCCAAAGGAGCACGCCTCGAAAGCGTGTGTGGGGGCAACTTCACCGTGGGTTCGAATCCCACCGCTACCGCCAGCAACACGAGGGCCCCGTCCGAACCGGACGGGGCCCTCGTCGTTTCCGCGCACCCTCATCCGCGGAAAGGGCTCCGCGCCCGGGGCCGATGACCACCAACGCCCTTCGAGTACGGAGCCTGGATGGGGGGAGCGGTTCGGGGGGAACAACCGCTCCCCCGGCGGAGTCCCACAACCGGGGCCGCGTCGGGGGAAGTCGCGGCACCGGTCCCACAGCGGGGAGCTCCGGATCCACGTACCGGGAATTCCTGCCAGATCCTCGGTACATCAACCATCCTGCTCGACGCCTCGCTCGCGGGCACCCGGAGAAAGGCCCCAGTCACGGGGACCTTCGTCCCGCCGGGTGAACGCGTCGCACACTTGATAGGCCGTCCGGTGGATAAGCTGCCCAATGCAGAGGGACGCTCGGGGACCGAATGGCGGCGGCCCACGGCAGGGAGGAAGGTCACCCGATGGCGCAGGCTAAGAAGATCGGCATGGTTCTCCTGCTCGTCTTCGTGCTCTACACGATCATCACCTCGCCGGCCCGCGCCGCCGAACTCGTCCAGCTGGGCTTCGAGGGCATCTCGAACGCCGCCAAGGCGATCGGCACCTTCATGACCGGCCTGGTGAAGTAGCTCCTCCGGCACCGGCTACGGTGGGCCCGTCCCTCAACCCCCCGTCCGCGAGGAGCGGCATCGTGATCCGGCACCTGGTCCTGTTCAAGCTCAACGAAGGCGTCAGCAAGGACGACGAGCGCGCGCTCGCCGGCGCCAAGGCCTTCGAGGCGCTCGGCCCGGTCATTCCCGAGCTGCGTGAGTGGGAGTGCGGCTGGAACACCACCGAGCGCGACATCGCCCACGACTACGCGATCAACAGCCTGGTCGAGGACCGTGAGGCGCTGCAGGCCTACCTCACCCACCCGGCCCACCAGGCCGCGGCCGGCCAGTGGCGCGAGTTCGCCACCTGGGTGATCGCCGACATCGAGGTCTGATCCCGGGACATCCCCCGGACGGCCCAGGCGCCCCGCCCGAGACCCGGGCGGGGCGCCTTGCCATGTCCCCGAACGGTCCTTCCGCGGCCCCGCCGGGAGGCCTGGTGAAGCGCCACCACATCACCAACACACCTCTGTGTGGTGCTTGCCCGACCTGCGCCCGCCTTGTGATGCTATGACCGGTTTTGCCGGACATGGCGAGGTGGTGCACCGAGACGCGACACCCGATCCGCAAGTCCCACCATTGTCGACTTTGGGAGGGGTGACGTGTCCGTGCGGACACCAGGGAGCGCGCCGGGAACCGATACCGGGCCGGCCGCTGCGCAGACCAGTACAACGGCCGCCACACCGGCGCCGGCCCCACCCGCCCAGCCCGCGGCCCACGCTCCGGCCCAGGCCCAGCCACCGGCCCGGAGCCAGCCCCCGGCCCAACCGCCGCCCCAGCCCCAGGCCCACCCCCAGACCCAGAGCCTGAGCCCACCGCAGACTCACCCACAGGCCCAGCCACCGGCCCAGGCCATGCCGCCCGACGAGGTGCTGGCCGCCATCATCAGCCCGGCCGGCGAACTGCGCCCGGACAGCCTGCGCGGCCCCGGCGGCCGCCCCGTGGTGGACGTCCGGACCCTGACCAGGGTGCTCTTCGAGCGGCTCGCCGAGCTACCCCCGGACGCCCCCGAGCGCGAGCGGGTCAGGGCCGCCCTGATCGAGGTCAACATCCCGCTGGTCCGCTACGCGGCCACCCGCTTCCGCAGCCGCAGCGAGCCGATGGAGGACGTGGTCCAGGTCGGCACGATCGGCCTGATCAACGCGATCGACCGGTTCGACCCCACCCGCGGCGTCCAGTTCCCGACCTACGCGCTGCCCACCATCCTCGGCGAGATCAAGCGGTACTTCCGGGACAACGTCCGCACCATGCACGTCCCGCGCCGGCTCCAGGAGCTCTGGGTGCAGGTCAGCGGCGCGATGGAGGAGCTGACGGTGGTCCACGGCCGGACCCCGAAGGTGCCGGAGATCGCCGCCAGCCTGCGCATCCCCGAGGAGGACGTCCGGGCCTGCCTGGACGCCGGTCGGGCGTACAACGCGGCCTCGCTGGAGGCGGCGCAGGAGCACGAGGGCGGGCTCGCCCTGCTGGACCGGCTCGGCTACGAGGACTCGGCACTGGCCGAGGTCGAACACCGGGACATGGTCCGCCACCTCCTGGTGCAGCTGCCGGAACGGGAACGGCGGATCGTCATGCTGCGGTTCTTCGCCAATCTGACGCAATCGCAGATCAGCACCGAGCTGGGAATGTCCCAGATGCACGTCTCGCGACTGTTGTCCCGAATCCTGACCAGGCTTCGGGCCGGCAATTCCTGGGAAGACTGACCGTCACAATCCCGGCAGAACACCGCGAAAAGGCAATGGACCCGAGATTGCTCCGCGTTACCGACGCGTGACGTCTTGCGACGTTCGGGTTTGCCGGGGACCGTGTTCCGGTATGGAGGGGGAGGGCGTCGCCGGGAACCTCCGTGCGACAGCACCCGTTCAAATGTCAGTCACAAGGGGGTGGGTGCATGTCCGGAGAGCTGGGCGCTGCAGAGATCCACGGTGGTCAGGCCAGTGGCACGACGGTCGCCGTCGACCTGATCCCGGTCCAGCGGGGCCCGGCCGAAGCCCCGCCCGCCCCCGACGCTCCGCCGGGAACGGCGGAACAGGCCCGGACGGCGGCCCAGCCGCCCGTGGAGGCCACCTCCGGCGCCGGACTGGACACCCGGACGCTCTCCCGCTCGCTCTTCCTGCGGCTGGCCGCCCTGGAGGCCGGCAGCGCCGAGCACACCTACGTCCGCGACACCCTGATCGAGCTCAACCTGCCGCTGGTCCGGTACGCCTCGGCCCGGTTCCGCAGCCGCAACGAGCCGATGGAGGACATCGTCCAGGTCGGCACGATCGGCCTGATCAAGGCGATCGACCGGTTCGACCCGGAGCGCGGGGTGGAGTTCCCCACCTTCGCTATGCCGACCGTCGTCGGCGAGATCAAGCGCTTCTTCCGGGACACCAGCTGGTCGGTGCGAGTGCCCCGGCGGCTCCAGGAGCTGCGGCTGGCGCTCACCAAAGCCGGCGACGACCTGGCCCAGCGGCTGGACCGCTCCCCCACCGTCGCCGAGCTGGCCACCTGCCTGGGCGTCAGCGAGGAGGACGTGGTCGAGGGCCTGGCGGTGGGCAACGCGTACACCGCCAGCTCGCTGGACTCCAGCCCCGGCGAGGAGGACGGCGACGGCCCGCTGGCCGAGCGGCTCGGCTACGAGGACCTCGCGCTGGAGGGCGTCGAGTACCGCGAGTCGCTGAAGCCGCTGCTGGCCAAGCTGCCGCCGCGCGAGCGCCGGATCATCATGCTGCGGTTCTTCGGCAACCTCACCCAGTCTCAGATCGGCGACGAGATCGGCATCTCCCAGATGCACGTCTCCCGGCTGCTGACCAAGACCCTCACGCAGCTGCGCGAGGGCCTGATCAGCGAGGGCTGAGCGGCCGGGCCTGGGGCCGGACCGGACGAGGGGCCGCGGGGGCCGCGCGGCAGGCTGAGCGGCAGGCTCAGGGCGCCGTCAGCAGGTTGGCCCGCAGGCCCGCCAGCACCTCGTCGTCCAGCCCCAGGCCGTCCTGCCAGAACTTCTCGAAGGTGACCCAGCCGGCCGCGACCTCCTCGAAGGCCGCCTCCAGGTAGCAGCGCTCCGCCCGGAAGACCGGGAGCAGCAGCTCCGGCTCCTGCATCAGACCGCGTGTGAAGAAGCTGTCGACGATGGTCTCGACGATCGCGGCGGAGCGCTCGTTGGTGAGCAGGTAGTCGGCGAAGACCGTCTCGCGGTCCACCCCGAGGGCGGTCAGCAGCAGCGCGGCCGTCCAGCCGGTGCGGTCCTTGCCGGCCGAGCAGTGGAAGAGCAGCGGCGGGCCGTCCGGCGCGGCCAGCAGGCGCAGCACGGTGGCGAAGCGCTCGCGGGCCACCGGGTCGGTGACGAACCAGCGGTAGAGGCCGGTCATCATCGCGGCGGCCCTGCCGTCGCCCAGCAGGGCGCGCTGCTTCTCCGGGCTGCGGTCGGCCAGGGCGTCGCGCAGGGCGACGTAGATGTCGAAGTCGGCGGCGAAGACCGGCAGGTGGTGCAGGGTCACGCCGTCCGGCGTGGTGCGCTCCACGGTGATCGGGGCGGCGGACAGCTCGGCGGCCGCGATCTCGGCGACCGGCAGGCCGGGGACGCGGTCGGGGCCGGCCTCGCGGACCTCGTCGAGGCTGCGCAGGTCGACCACCTGGCGCAGGCCGAGCGAACCGAGCAGGCCGAGGTCCTCGTCGGTGAGCCGGTTGAGGCCGTCGCTACGGAGCGCGACGCCGTGCCGCAGCACCCGGCCGTCGGCCGTCCGGTAGCCGCCGAGATCGCGGGCGTTGGCGGCGCCGCGCAGGCCGAGACTCCGGGCCTGCGCGGCGGCCTCCCGGGCGGCCTGCGCCGACGTCTGAGCCGCTTTCCCGGTGGCCTGGATAGCGGCGGTCTCGGTCTGCTGCTCGGTCACGCGGTGGCCTCCATTGGATATTCGGACTGTGACGTGGCACAACCCAGCGCGATATTGCATGAACCTGCCCGGCGGAACGCGGGGATGTGCAAGAGTGTCATGCGCAACGCCGCCAGTGTAGGGCGCGGCGGCCCCACCCCCGCTACACGGTCGGTGAGCAGCAGTAACGCTCAGGCTCCGGTTTTTAATTCTCAATTCATTATTTGCGTCGAGGGTGCAGTTCCGGCCACAATCAGCGCCTTCATGGCATCGCCATGAACGTTGGTAACAGATTCGCTGCACTCCCGCCCATTTGGTCCCAATCGGTGCGGAGTATCCACCAGGATGGGCGCCGGGCAGCCTGCTGCCCGCGAACAGCGACAGGGCAGGCGAGCGCCGAGCAGCGGAGCGCCCTGCCCAGGGGAGGAACACCACATGGGTCGAGCGACCCGAAGAGTTGCCGCCTGCGCGGCAGCAGTGCTGCTGGCCGGCGGCCTGCAGTCATCCCTCGCACACGGTGCCGGTACGGCTCCCAGGATCGACCTCACGGTCCTGGTGATCAGTGACGGCGGGCCCGCGACGGCGGCCGTCGCCGCCGAGCTGAAGAGCCAGGGCACCCCGTACAAGCTCGTCGACCTCAACGACGCCAACCGCCCGGTCATCGACGCCGCCTTCCTCAGCGACACGATCAACGGGCAGCCGCGCGGCAAGTACCAGGGCATCGTCATGCCCAACAACAATCCGTTCGCGGCGGGCTCCGCCGAGATGACGGCCCTCGCCACCTACGAGGCCGCCTTCGGCGTCCGCCAGGTCGACGCCTACACCTACGCCCAGCCGGACGTCGGCCTGAACTGGGCGGCCGACCCTGGCTACATGGGCAAGCTGGACGGCGTCCAGGGCCAGGTCACCAGTGCCGGCCTGGCCGGCCCGTTCGGCTACCTCAAGGGCGCCGTCCCGTTCGAGGACAACGACCCGTCGGTGGACGAGAGCTACGGCTACCTGGCCACCCCGCTGGCCTCCCTGCCGGCAGGTGCCTCGTTCACGCCGCTGGTGGACGCCCCGATCCCGGGCTCCACCGCGCGCGGCTCGCTGGTCGGCGAGTACAGCCACGACGGCCGCAAGGAACTGGTCGTCACCTTCGTCTACAACCAGTACCAGCAGCAGTACCGGCTGCTGGCGCGCGGCATCGTCGACTGGATCACCCAGGGCGTCCACCTCGGCTACGACCGCAACTACTTCGCGGCCCACGTGGACGACGTCTTCCTGGCCGACGACCGCTGGGACACCGTGCTCAAGTGCACCCCCGGCGACGTCACCTGCCCGCCCGGCACCCCCGAGACGGCCAACCCGATCCGGATGACGGTCGCCGACGCGCAGTACGCCAAGCAGTGGCAGACCGCCAACAACTTCACCATGGACATGGTGTTCAACGGCGGCGGCAGCGAGGACTGGAAGGCCGACCACGCGGCCACCACCGACCCGGTGGCGGACCAGATGATCGCCGACCAGGCCAGCTACCGGTGGATCAACCACACCTACACGCACCCGTACCTGGGCTGCCTGCAGGACGTCTCGGTGGTGCCGTGGAAGTGCACCAAGGACGCCACCGGCAACACCGTCTGGGTCGACCAGGCCACCATCACGTCCCAGGTCAAGAACAACCTCGACTGGGCCGCGGCGCACCACCTGACCATCGACAAGGCCGAGCTGGTCACCGGTGAGCACTCCGGTCTGCTGACCGCCCCGCAGGAGACCAGCGACAACCCCTACCTGGCGCCCTCGCTGGCCGCCAACGGGGTCAAGTGGACCGCGAGCGACGCCTCCCGCGAGCCCGCCCAGCGGGCCGTCGGCTCGTCCACGCTGACCGTGCCGCGGTACCCGATGAACGTCTTCTACAACGCCGCCACGGCGAAGGAGGAGACCGACGAGTACAACTGGATCTACACCAGCGCGGCCAACGGCGGCAGCGGCGTCTGCGAGAGCAACGCCAACTCCACCTGCCTGCCGGCGCCGCTGAACGTCAACACCGGCTACCAGTCGTACATCGTGCCGCTGGAGGCCCGGATCGACCTCGGCCACGTGCTGAGCAACGACCCGCGGCCGCACTTCATCCACCAGTCGAACCTGTCCGAGGACCGGATCGTCTACCCGGTGCTGGAGAAGGTCCTCTCGACCTACCGCTCGCTGCACGCCGACAACGCCCCGGTCGTGAACCTGGCGCAGAAGGACATCGGCGTCGAGTTCCAGCGCCGGGCGGCCTGGAACGCGGCCGTCGCCGCCGGCCAGGTCACCGCGTACCGGGTCGGCGACACCGTGACGGTGTCCGCCCCGGCCGGTGTCCAGATCCAGGCCACCATGCCCACCGGCACCACCCAGAAGCTGTCCATCGGCTCGACCGCGTTCGGCACCGCGTACGCCGGTACGCTGTCCGGCTGGGTGAAGCCCGCAGCGCTGCAGAGCACCGTGACGCTGAAGCTGGCCGCGGCCCCGGCAGCGGCCCCGGCCGTTGCGCCGAGCATCGCCGCCAAGTCGGTGACCGCCCCGGCGCCGGCCGACAAGAAGGTCGTGCCGCAGGGCACCGCCGACGCCGTCCCGGCCGGACCGGGCGACACCGCCCGGACCGACGCGCCGGTGCTGGTCCCCGGCAGCGGGGCACCGGTCGCCGGCAAGGGCGTCACCACCGGCAAGGCCGGCGGCAAGAGCACCACCCAGGGCACCGCCAAGGGCGGCACCCAGAACGGCAAGGCCTCCGGGGGGAAGGCCGACCCGGCCAAGAAGACCGCCGGCCAGACCGGCACCCGCTAAACAGGTGACACCGGTGGTGGGGGGGGGGGGGGGGGCGGCCCCCCCCCCCCCCCCCAAACAGAAGACCAAGGCAGGAGGGGTGAGAGAGAAAAA
>NZ_JBVJCO010000026.1:51041-113727 GCF_055588525.1 Kitasatospora sp. NPDC041988 | reverse complement strand
CATCACGGTGCTGTTCATTCGCGAGACCGCGCTGCGCACCACCCAGCAGGGCTGACGGCGGCCGGAGACGGCGAAGGGGGGGGGGGGGGGGGGGGCCGCCCCCCCCCCCCCCCCCCCCCCCCCCCCCCGGCACCCGACCGGCCGTCCAGGCCGGGCGCTTGACGCAAGGACAGGAGGGGGGAAGACCATGCGCGTCACCCTGCTCACCGAGGGGACGTATCCGCACCAGCACGGCGGCGTGAGCGTCTGGTGCGACCAGCTCGTCCAAGGCATGCCGGACGTCGACTTCGACGTCATCGCCGTCACCAGCACCGGCCACGAACCACTGGCCTGGGAGCTGCCCGCCAACGTGCGCTCCGTCACGACCGCACCGCTCTGGGGCCCGGCCACCGACGGCAGAGCGCCGCGCGGCAAGGAGATGCGCCGCTTCCTCAACGCGTACGAGCGCTTCCTGCACTCCATCCTGGACCCGGTCTACACCACCCACTTCGGCACCGAGCTGTACGGCTTCGCCGACCTCGCCCGGCGCGGGCTGCTCAGCCCGGCGCTGCGCAGCGAACGCGCCCTGCGCACCCTCCAGCACGTCTGGACCCGCGACTACCTCTCCACCGCCGTCTCCCGGCCCACCCTGCACGACGCGCTCAACGCCACCGACCTGCTGGAGCACGCGCTGCGCCCGCTCTCGGTCGAACCGCCCATGGAAGGCGTCGCGCACGCCGCCAGCGGCGGCCTGGCCACCCTGCCGGGGCTGATCGCCTCCCAGCAGTACGGCGTACCGTTCCTCCTCACCGAACACGGCATCTACCTGCGCGAGCGCTACCTCGGCTACCGCACCGGACCGTACCGCTGGCCGGTCAAGGCACTGCTGCTGGGCTTCTACCGGATGCTCGCCGAGGAGAGCTACCGGCGGGCCGCGCTGGTCACCCCCGGCAACCGGTACAACCGGCGCTGGGAGGAGCGCGGCGGCACGCCGTCCGCACACATCCGCACCGTCTACAACGGCGTGGACCCGGCGGCCTTCCCGCCCGCCGGGCCCGAGCCGGAGACACCCACGCTCAGCTGGGCCGGCCGGGTCGACCCGATCAAGGACCTCGAGACCCTGATCCGGGCCTTCGCCATCGTCCGCCGCGAGATACCCGACGCCCGGCTGCGGCTGTTCGGCGGCACGCCCAAGGGCGGCGAGGCCTACCGCGACGGCTGCATAGCCCTGGCCGCCGAGCTCGGCATAGCCGACTCGGTGGCCTTCGAAGGCCGCGTCGCCGACATCACCGACGCGTACGCGGCGGGCAACGTGGTGATGCTCTCCAGCATCAGCGAGGGCTTCCCGTTCACCCTGATCGAGGCGATGTCCTGCGGCCGCTCCACCGTCTCGACCGACGTCGGCGGCGTACGCGAGGCCGTCGGCGACACCGGCCTGGTCGTCCCGCCGCGCGAACCCGAACCCATGGCCGCCGCCGCCATCGAGCTGCTGCGCGACCCGGAGCGCCGCGCCCGGCTGGGCGAGCAGGCCCGGCTGCGGGTGATCGAGCAGTTCACGCTCCGCCAGAACATCGACGGCTTCCGCAGCATCTACACCGAGCTGCTGGGCACCTCCCGCTGGCTGCCGAACCGCGTCGTCGCGGTGACGGACGCGGCCCCCGACGCGTGGGAGCCCGTGGCCGCCGCCGAACGCAGCGAGGTGGGCGCGTGAGCGAGCGATGGGGGTACCCCCGGCCGAAGGCTGGGGGAGAGCGACCCAAGAAGAGGTGCGTGTCCCGCGAAGCGGCCGCCGAGTGCAGCGAGGTGGGCGCATGAGTGGTCCTCTGCGCCTCGTCCCGGACGAGGCCGGCCTCGACTGGGCCGAGCAGACCGTGCAGCTGCGCACCCTCCCCCGCAGGAACCGCCGGCCGGCGGTGCCCGTGCGGCCGGCCGCGCCGGAGGAGCAGCTCGACCTCTCCCCCGACCCGCTGGACGAACTCGCCGAGCGGCTCGCCGACGTCTGCGCGGACGCCGTCCACCCCTACGAGATCGCGGCCTTCCTGGAGTCCGACGGCCTCTCCGACGAGCAGGCCGGGCTGCTGTACGGCCGCCCCGACGCGTTCACCGTCGCCGAGGAGCTGTTCGAGCGGGTCGAGCGCCGCTACCCCGGCCCGAGCGCCGAGTTCGCCAACCCCTGGCGGGCCGATCCCTGGCGCTGCGTGGTGCGCGGCCTGGTCTTCGCCCTGCCCGGCCTCGGCTACCTGCTCGGCGCCAACCTGTTCGCGGCCACCCGGATGCGCTTCGGCCTCCCCTCGGGGATGCTCGCGCTCTCGGTGTCCACCCTGGTCAGCTGGTCGTGGAACCAGGCGCTGGCGCACCGCTCGTACGCCTGGCTGGGCCGCGGCCGGCGCCGAGCGGCCGGGCGCTGCCTGGCCGTCGGCGCACCGCTGGGGGCGCTGGTCGCGGCCACCACCGGGTACGTGGTCGGCGGCCCGCTCGGCTCGCTCTGTTTCGCCGCCGGGCAGTCCGGCTATCTGGCGGCGGCCACCGTCCTGCTGGTGCTCGGGCGGGAGAAGTTCCTGCTGCTCGCGCTGGCGCCGTCCGCGATCGGCGCCGGCGTGGTGCTGGCCGTGGACGTGCCGCAACTGGCCCGGACGGTCGTCCTGCTGGCCTCGCTCGGGCTGGCGGTCGGGCTGGCCGCCCGGGAGATCGTCCGCTGCCTGCGCAGCGAGCAGGACGCCACCGAGCTGAGGCTGCCGATCCTGCACGAGCTGCCGCACCTGCTGTTCGGCCTGGCGGTCGGCGCGCTCACCCTGATCGCCGGTCTCGGCGCCACCGTTCACCAGGCGGTCCGTACCGGCGCAGCCGAAGGCGCGTCCGCCAGCCCGACGGGGCCGGCCATGATCGCGCTGACGCTGAGTCTCGGACTCGCCGAGTGGCTGCTCTTCCGCTACCGGGCGATGGCCGTGGCCGCACTGCGGACCACCCACACGGCTGCCGCGTTCACCCGCCGCACCGGCGGCATCCTGCTCGGCTGCCTGTTCATCTACCTCACCACCGTGGCCGCGCTGGACGCCGCCGCCACCGTGCTCTGGCCCGGCGCCCCGGCGCTCGGCGTCCCGGAGCTCGGTGCGCTGCTGCTGCTGGGCGGCTCGCTCTGGCTGGCGCTGCTGCTGAACGCCTTCGGGCTGAACTGGAGCACCGCCCTGATCTGTCTGGCAGCTGCGGGCGCCGAGTGCGCCGGGCTGCTGACCGGTGTGGATCCGACCGTCCTGCAGCTGATCGGCTGCGGGGCCGCGGCGGCCGTCCTCACCGCCATTGCCGGGCCTGTGCTCGGCCGCACCACCAAGCACCGCTGAACCGCCGGACACCTTTGACACAGAGCCGGGCCACCACTGACGTCCCCGCCCGGCCGTCCCCGAAAAACAGAAAGCGATTCACGTATGAGCAGCGTCGCCGTCACCGGAGCCGAGGGCTTCATCGGCTCCCACCTCGTCGAGACCCTGGTCGCCGACGGGCACCACGTCCGCGCGATGGTCCAGTACAACTCCTTCTCGTCCTTCGGCTGGCTGGAGACCCTCCCCAAGGAGGTGTTGGAGTCGGTCGAGATCGTCCTGGGCGACGTCCGGGACCCGGGCTCGGTCAACGGCCTGGTCAAGGGCACCGAGGCGGTCTACCACCTGGCCGCCCTGATCGCGATCCCCTACTCCTACCGGGCCCCGCACTCCTACGTCGACACCAACGTCACCGGCACCCTGAACGTGCTGGAGGCGGTGCGCCACCTGGAGATCCCGCGCCTGGTGCACACCTCCACCAGCGAGACCTACGGCACCGCGCAGACCGTGCCGATCACCGAGGACCACCCGATCAACACCCAGTCCCCGTACGCCGCCTCCAAGGCCGGCGGGGACCGGCTGGCCGACAGCTACCACGCCAGCTTCGAGACCCCGGTCGTCACGCTGCGCCCGTTCAACACCTTCGGCCCGCGCCAGTCGATGCGCGCCGTCATCCCCACCGTGATCGCCCAGCTGGCGGCCGGCGAGACCGAGATCACCCTCGGCGACCTGCGCCCCACCCGCGACTTCACCTTCGTCAAGGACACCGCCAACGCCTTCCGCACGGTCGGCACCGCCCCGGCCGAGGCCGTGGTCGGCAAGACCTTCAACGCCGGCACCGGCGGCGAGATCTCGGTCGGCGACCTGGTCACCCTGGTCGGCAAGCTGATGGGCGTGGACGTCGCGGTGAAGGAGGACGAGCAGCGCATCCGCCCGGCCAACTCCGAGGTGATGCGCCTGGTCGCCGACGCCACCCGGCTGCGCGCCGCCACCGGCTGGGCCCCCGCCTTCTCCCTGGAGCAGGGCCTGGAGCAGACCATCGAGTTCTTCCGCGACCCGGCCAACCTGGCCCGCTACAAGACCGACATCTACAACGTCTGACCCTCGTACACCTGCCAGTCCTGGCTCCAAGGTTCCTGTCGCACTAATTCCGTGGGGGAAACACCATGCATGCAGTGATCCTGGCCGGCGGTAAGGGCGTTCGTCTCCGTCCCTACACCACCGCGCTTCCCAAGCCGCTCGTCCCGATCGGCGACCAGCACGCGATCCTCGAGATCGTGATGCGCCAGCTCGCCGCCGCGGGCTTCAAGACCGTCACCCTGGCCATCGGCCACCTCGGCCACATCATCCGCGCCTACGTCGGCAACGGCTCCCAGTGGGGCCTGCGGGTCGGCTACGCCGTCGAGGACAGCCCGCTCGGCACCATGGGCCCCCTGCTCACCATGCAGGACCGGCTGCCCGAGAACTTCCTGGTGATGAACGGCGACATCCTCACCGACCTGGACTTCGCCGGGGTGCTCAAGCACCACGAGGCTTCCGAGGCGCCGCTCACCATCGCCACCTACGCCCGCCAGGTGAAGATCGACTTCGGCGTGCTGACCACCGAGTCCGGCTCCATCACCGGCTTCCAGGAGAAGCCGAGCATCGACTACCGGGTCTCGATGGGCGTCTACGGCGTCTCCCGCTCGGCGCTCGCCAAGTACACCCCCGGCCTGCCGCTCGGCTTCGACGAGCTGGTGCTGGACCTGTTGGCCACCCAGACCCCGCCGTCCGCCTACGAGTTCGGCGGCTACTGGCTGGACATCGGCCGCCCGGACGACTACGACCGGGCCAACGCCGAGTTCGCGCTCATCCGCTCCCAGCTGCTGCCGGGCGAGCCCGAGGGCCTGTACGCCGTCCCGGGCGGGCAGGAGCTGCCCGTCCCGGCCGCCCGCACCGCACCGGACGACGCCGACGTGCCCGCCGTGGCCGCCGCCGGCCCCGAGAACGACGGACGGGCCGCGTGAGGATCCTGCTGCTCGGCGCGGACGGCTTCCTCGGCCGGCACGCCGCCACCGTCCTGCGGTCGCTGCCCGGCGCCACCGTGCTGACCGCCGGACGCCGGCCCGACCACGACCTGCGTCTCGACCTGGCCACCGCCCAGGCCGGCCCGCTCGGCGAGGAGCTGGCCGCGCTCGCCCCCGACGCGGTGGTCAACTTCGCCGGCGCGGTGGCCGGCAGCGCGGTCACGCTGGCCGAGGTCAACGCCCGCGGCCCGGCCGTGCTCTGCGAGGCGCTCCGACAGGGCGCCCCGAAGGCCCGGCTGGTGCACATCGGCTCGGCCGGCGAGTACGGCGTCTGCGCCCCCGGCAGCTCGCTCGCCGAGGACGCCGACGCCCGCCCGGTCGGCGTCTACGGCGCCACCAAGCTGGCCGGCTCCCTCGCGGTGGCCGGCTCGCCGCTGGACGCCGTGGTGCTGCGGGTGTTCAACCCGGTCGGCCCGGGCGCCCCGGCCGGGTCGCTGCCCGGCCGGCTCGCCGCCGAGCTGCGCCGGGCCTCCCCGGAGGGTGCCGACGGCGTCGTGAAGGTCGGGGACCTCTCGGCCCACCGCGACTTCGTCGACGCCCGGGACATCGCCCGCGCGGTCGGCCTGGCCGTCGCCGCCGAGCGCCCGCTGCCCCGGGTGCTCAACCTGGCCTCCGGCCGGGCCCAGCCGGTCCGGGCGATCGCCGACGGCCTGGTCACGGCGGCCGGCTTCACCGGCCGGATCGACGAGAGCGGCGCCGGCTCCGAGCGCTCGGCCGCCGTCTCCTGGCAGCAGGCCGACGTCTCGGCCGCCGCCCGGGAGCTCGGCTGGCACCCGGAGACCCGCCTCGCCGAAACCCTGCGCGACCTCTGGCTCAGCACCGAACCACTGGTCACCGCGTGACCGGCGCGATCCTGCCCGACGGCCGCCTGCTGGTGCCGCTGTACGTCCACCCCGCGGTGGACCCGGCGGCCTGGCAGGCGGTCGCCGCCGCCGACCCCGACCGGATCGCCGCCGTCGTGCTCAACCTCGCCGACGGCCCCGGCGACGCCCCCGACAACGTCTTCGCCGAGGCCGCCGACGAGCTGCGCAAGGCCGGCCTCCCGCTGCTCGGCTACGCCGACACCGACTACGGACGCCGGCCACACGCCGCCGTGGTGAACGACATCCTGACGTACCGTCAGCGCCACGGCATCACCGGCGTCTACCTCGACCAGGTCGCCACCCACCCGGGCGCGCTGGCCCACTACCGGCGCCTCGCCACCGCGGCCCGTGCCGCCGGCTGCGCCACCGTGGTGTTCGGCCACGGCGACCACCCCGACCCCGGCTACGCCGAGGTCGGCCTCGCCGACCTGCTGGTCACCTTCGAGGGCGACTGGACGGCGTACCGGGAGATGACCCTGCCGCTCTGGACCGGGCGCCACGCCGCCGCCCGGTTCTGCCACCTCGTGTACGACGTGCCCGCCGACCAGGCCCGGGACGCCGTCGCCCTGATCGCCGCCCGACGGGCCGGTGTCGGCTGCGCCGTCCCGGGTGCCGGGGAGAACCCCTGGAGCACCCTGCCGCACGGCCTGGCGGTCTGACCGCCCCCACCCGTCCGAACGACCGCCCGACGGTCCCCGTCCCGTCGCCGCCCACGCCACCGCCGCACGCACCGTCGCCGAGCCGACCTGATCCGACCCGGAGTCCGACTACCGTGACCCGCCGCACCCGGCCCCTGCTGGCCGCACTCGCCCTGACCACCGCCCTGCTGGCGACCTCGTGCAGCAGCTCGGGTTCGGAGGACGAGGACGACCCCTCGGCCGACGCCACCGGCGCCCAGCCGCCCGCGGCCACCGCCGCCCCCGTCCCGGGCACCTCGTCCGCACCCGCGACGACCCCCGGCACACCGGGGACCCCGGACACCCCTGGCACGCCGTCCACACCCGGCACCCCGCCGCAGCCCACCGGCACCCGCTGGCAGCCCGCCCCCGGCCTCGCCTGGCAGTGGCAACTCGGCGGCGGCGTCGACCAGTCGGTGGACGTCCCGGTCTACGACATCGACGGCTTCGAGACCGACGCCGCGACCGTCGCCGCCCTGCACGCCAAGGGCCGCAAGGTGATCTGCTACATCAACGCCGGCTCCTGGGAGGACTTCCGCCCCGACTCCAAGGCCTTCGCCAAGGCCCTCCAGGGCGACAGCAACGGCTGGAAGGGCGAGAAGTGGTTCGACATCCGCAAGCTCGACCAGCTGAAGCCGCTGATGGCGACCCGCTTCGACATGTGCCGAAGCAAGGGCTTCGACGCCGTCGAGCCGGACACCATCGAGGCCTACAACCAGAACAGCGGCTTCCCGCTCACCGCCGACGACCAGCTCAAGTACAACCGCATGCTGGCCGGGCTCGCGCACGAGCGCGGCATGGCGATCGGCCTGAAGAACGACCTGGAGCAGATCCCGGCCCTGCTGCCCGACTTCGACTTCGCCGTGAACGAGGAGTGCGCCCAGTTCGACGAGTGCGCCCGGCTCTCGCCGTTCATCCAGGCGGGCAAGGCGGTCTTCCATGTCGAGTACAAGCTCGGCACGGAGAAGTTCTGCGAGCGGACCAGAGCCCTCGGCTTCAGCTCGATGCAGAAGAAGCTCGAACTGGACGCCTGGCGGAAGCCCTGCTGAACCAGCAGAGCGGGCAGTCCGCCAGGCACTCCGTCGAGAGGGTTACTTGACCGCCAGCCAGATGACGGCGCCCAGAACGGCCAGCGCGACGACGGCGATCACCGCGATCATGCCGGTCCGGCTGCCGCCGCTGCTGCTGCCGTAGGTGGAGACGGAGCCCGGTGCCTGCGGTGCCGGGCTCTCGTCGACGAACGCCCGGAACATCTGGGTGCTGCCGGCGGAGTCGTAGTCGTTGTCAGCCATGGCACGGACTCTAACGAATCCACGGACCCCGCCGACACCCCGGACCCACCTCCGGTCCGTTCCCCCCACCTGTGCGACACACGTGCGACGGGCCTGTGAAGTCCGTCGGGATCACGGAATGCCCGCCCACCCGATCCGGTTGAGTCCCCGCATGACCGGAAACCACAGTGACGCCCCCGGCCGGGTCCGGCTTGGCACCTCCGACCTCGCCGTGCACCCGCTCTCCCTCGGCGGCAACGTCTTCGGCTGGACGGCCGACGAACAGCAGTCCTTCGCCGTCCTCGACGCCTACGCGGCCGCCGGCGGCAACTTCGTCGACACCGCCGACACCTACTCCTCCTGGGTGCCCGGCAACGCCGGCGGCGAGTCCGAGACCATCATCGGCAACTGGATCCGCAGCCGGGGCAACCGCGACGACCTGGTGATCGCCACCAAGGTCGGCCTCCACCCCGAGGCCCGCGGCCTGGGCGCGGCCAACATCAAGTCCTCGGTCGAGGGCTCGCTGCGCCGCCTGGGCACCGACCGCATCGACCTCTACTACACCCACCAGGACGACGACACCCCGGTCGAGGAGTTCGCCACCGCGCTGAACGAGCTGGTGAAGGAGGGCAAGGTCCGCGAGATCGCCGCCTCCAACATCGGCGCCGAGCGGCTCGCCGAGGCACTGGCCTTCGCCGAGCGCGAGAACCTGGCCAAGTACGTCGCCGTCCAGCCGCACTACAACCTGGTCTCCCGCGCCAGCTTCGAGGGCGCGCTGGCCGACGTGGTCGCCGACCACGGCCTCGCCACCGTCCCTTACTACGCACTCGCCTCCGGCTTCCTCACCGGCAAGTACCGCCCCGGCGGCGAGGTCGCGAGCGCCCGCTCCGAGGGTGCCTCCCGCTACCTGGCCGACCCGCGCGGCCCCAAGGTCCTGGAGGCGCTGGACACCGTCGCCGCCGAGCACGGCGCCGAGCTCGCCACCGTCGCCCTGGCCTGGCTGGCCGCCCGTCCGACGGTCGCCGCCCCGATCGCCAGCGCCCGCACGGTCGAGCAGCTCCCCCCGCTGCTGGCCGCCGCCTCCCTGCGGCTCACCCCGGAGCAGCTCACCCTGCTGAACACCGCCTCCGCCTGAGCGCGCGCCGACCGCCGGCTGCCGCACCGCGGCAGCGGCCCCCGACGGATCGGATCCGTCGGGGGCCGCTGTTCCCACCGTGCGGCCGTGTCGCTACGGGCGGCCGAAATGGGTCGGGTAGAAGCCGCTGCTGATGGTCGAGACCCGGACCGTCTTGCCCGGCCGGGGCGCCTCGACGAACTTGCCGCCGCCCAGGTAGATCCCCACGTGGTGGATGCCGGAGGCGCGGCCGGTGTCCGACCAGAACACCAGGTCACCGCGGCGCAGCTGCCCCGCGCTGATCGGGGTGGTGGCCGCGTACTGGTCGTCGGCCACCCGCGGCAGGCTGATCCCGCTGCGCTGGTACGCCTGCTGGACCAGCCCCGAGCAGTCGTAGCCGGACGGGCCGTTGCCGCCCCAAACGTACGGCTTGCCGAGCTGGGCGAGCGCGTAGTCGACCGCCACCTCGACGCTGCCGGAGTCCGGCGCGCCGTCCGGTGCCGAGGCCGGCTCGGCGGGCGAAGCGCCACCGCCGGACTGGCCGGTGCGGCTCAGGTAGATGTCGTAGTGGCTGGTGTACCGCCACTCGCCGCCGCTGTTCTTGAACCAGTACTTGGAGCCGTCCCAGCCCTGCCGCATCCCGGAGGACGCGGCCGCGCCGTTGGAGGCGCCCGCCGTACCGGCCGAAGCGCCGGATCCGCCGGGCTGGGCAGAGGGTTGAACGGGCTCCCCGGTGCGGCCGGCGTAGACGTCGTAGTGGCTGGTGTACCGCCACTCGCCCTTGGCGTTCTTGAACCAGTACTTGGAGCCGTCCCAGCCCTGCTTGCCGGCCGCGGCGTGCGCGGACCCGGCTCCGGCCGTCAGGCCCACCACGCCGGCGCCGGCCAGCACGGTGGTGGCCAGGCAGGTACCTCGCACGGCTCGGTGTATTCGTCCGCCACCGGACGCCCCGGAGGGGCGCGTGGTGCGCGGCCGGGCCGTGCAGTTCGGGCAGGTGCAACCCGTGATCGCGGGGATGCTGCCGAGGCTCTCCTCGAAGCCGATCAGCGCGGCGTCGGCGTCAAAGCCGGCGAACTCCGCGTCGAACTCGGCGAACTCGGCGAACTCCGCGTCGACGTCGGTCCCGAAGCCGGTCCCGAAGTCGGCTTCCGAGCCGGTGGCTATCTTCATGCCGGTCGTCCTTCCTTGCGCCCGGCCCGGGCGGCCGGGGGCGGTACCGAGGCGGCCACTCCGGCCGGGGCGACGAAGGCGACCAGCAGCTGCTCCATCAGGGCGCTGCGGGCGGCCTCGTCCAGTTCGTGCGCGGTGGCGCGCTCCAGCCGGCGGACGGCGAGCGCCGCCGCCTCCACCGCGTCGTCCACCAGCACCGTGCGCAGGCCCGCGTCCAGATCGGCCAGCCGGCGGCGGCGCATCGACTCGGCGACCTCGGGCGCGTAGTCCAACGCCAGCGGCTGCACCGAGTACACCTCCAGGCCCGCCGGGGCGACCTCGGCGGCCAGCGCCCGGGTCAGCTCGTCGGCGAACCACTGGCCGTCGCGCAGCGCCGGGCCGGGTGCCGCGTTGCTGTCGCACGGCAGCGTGGACGCGGTGCGGGTCAGCACCGCCTGCACCTGCTCGCGCAGGTAGCTCTCGTGGTCCTCGATCGCCAGCAACGCGCGGGCGGTGTCCTTGACCCGCCAGACGATCAGCAGCCGGACGACGATCGGCGTGCCCGTCCGGTCGACCACCTTGACCAGCTCGCTGCGCCAGTGCCGCAGCCGAACGTCCACCCGGCGGCGGCGCAGCAGCGGGTTGACCCAGACCAGGCCGGTCCGCCGGACGGTGCCGCGGTAGCTGCCCCAACGGCTGAGCACCCGGGTCTCGCCGCCCGCGTTGGCCAGCAGCCCGGCCAGCGAGAGGACGACCAGCAGGCCGGCGGCGGTGAGGACGGTGACCGACCGGGCGTCCACCTCGGCCCGGCCGCCAGCCCGGGCGGCGGTGCTGCGCACGTCGGGCAGCGCGTCCCAGTACGGGACGACGCCGTCGTGCAGCAGCACCAGCAGGACGGCCGCCAGGCCGACCAGCACCGCCAGCAGGGCGATCCAGCCGGGCAGCGCCGTGGCGCCGTGCTCGCGCAGCGCCTGGTCGGCACGCGGGGGGCGGCGGGAGGTGGTGGCGATGACCGCGCCGGCCGGGGTGGCCTCCGGGACCTCCACGGTCTCCGGGCCCGCCGTCTCCAGCGGGTCCCGCAGGTCGACGGGTGTGGCCGCCGGGCTGGGGACCACCGCCAGCGGCATGGTGGCCGGGCCGCCGTCGACCGGCTTGGCGGTCTTGGGCGCCGCGGTCGCCGCGGTCGCCGCGCTCGCCGGCGTCCTGGTGACCGCCCTCCTGGCCAGCGGGCTGGAGCCGGAGGCGGAACGTTCCGGCAAGGCCGGAGGCAGCGCCTTGGGCGCGTTGTCGGGTCGCTGCGAAGAATCGCGGGTGACGTCCATGCACGGATCCTCGGGTTCAGTGTGTCGCGCAACGGGCGGCCCGGATCTGACGGGCAGTGCCAGAGTCAGGCTAAGTTCATACGTCATCAAATGCGACATTTGAGATAGTGCGTGTCGACATTTCCTGACGAATCATCCGAAGCCGGACCTGACGCGCAGGCACATGAGCGGATGGTCGGGGTGGTTCAGCGCCGCCGCGCGCCGGGGCCGCGGGCGAAGACCCGGCGGGTGATCAGCCCGACCCCGGCGAGCAGGAGCAGGACACCGGCAAGGCCGCCACGCCAGCCGTCCGACCGCGGCCGGTCGGACGCCGCCTGCGACGCCTCCGCCGCGGCCCCGACGGACTGCCCGGCCGGCGGCGCGGCCAGCGCCCGGGAGGTCTCGGCGGACACCTGCCCACCGGGCACGGCCTCCACCGCGTTGGGCGCGACCGCCGGGGCGGCGACCACGGTGGCGGCCGGGGCCGACGAGGGCGCGGACGACGGGGACACGGACGGGGACGCCGGCGGGGCGGACGGAGATGCGGACAGGGATGCGGACGAGCTAACGGTCGGGCTCGGGCTGGGTCTGAGACTCGGGCTCGGGCTCGGGCTCGGGCTCGGGCTCGGGCTGGGTCTGAGACTCGGGCTCGGGCTCGGGCTCGGGCTGGGTCTGAGACTCGGGCTCGGGCTCGGGCTCGGGCTCGGGCTCGGCTTTGCGCCGACCGGGGTGGTGGCCGGGGCTACGGGCACCGACGGACCGACGGCCGGGTCCACGACAGCCGGGACGACGATCGGCAGCAGGCCTGGCAGGACGGGTTCCAACGCGGCCTCGGGGCCGGGGACGGACGGAACGGACGGAATCGACGGGATCGACGGAGTCGGCGGGACCGGCACCGTGGGCGAGACCGTTGGCACGGACGCCGAGGGCATCGAGGACACCGAGGGCGACGAGGACGCCGAAGGCGCCGTCGCCGGACTGGTGGATACGGAGGGCGACGGAACAGCCGGCGAGTGAGCCGTCGGTGAAGCCACCGTCGGCGAAGGCACCGTCGGCGCCGCCGATGACGGCACGACAGGTGACGGAAGAACAGGCACCGCGGGCGCGGCAGGCGACGCCGCCACCGAAGCCGCCGTCGTCGGAGCCACCGGACTCGGGGCCTCGGGACTCGGAGCCACCGGACCCGCCCCCGGCGACGCCGCCGGAGCCCCGGCCGCCGCGACCCGGACGGTGACCGCGTCGGCCGCCGTCCCGTTGCCCGCCCGGTCGGTCGCCGTGACGACCAGCCACTGCTCGCCGTCCGCCAGGTCCCGGGCGGCCGTGCAGCTCCAGCTGCCGTCCGCGGCGGCGGTGACCCCGCAGGCGACGATCCGCTCGGCCGAGGCCGCGCTGCCCGACCGGGCGGCGACGGTCACCTGGGCCCCCGGCTCCGCCCGCCCGGCGAGCTTCGGCCGGGCGGCCCGGACGGTCTCGCCGGCGGCCGGTGTCGTCAGCACCGGCCGGTCCGGCGGGACGGTGTCGACCACCAGTGCGGCAGGCCGCCCCGGCGTCCGGTTCCCGGCGGCGTCGACGGCGGCCGGGGTGAGCTGGTGCCGCCCGTCCGGCAGGTTCTCGACCGGCAGGCAGGACCAGCCGCCGTCCGGCCGAACCGCCGTGCTGCACAGTTCGGCGGTGGCGCCGCCGCGGGCCCCGGCCGGCTGGTCGGAGACCGAGACGGTGCTGCCCGGCTCCCCGGTGCCGGTCAGCTGGAGCCCCGGGTCATTGGTGTATTCGGGGAGGCTGAGCACGGGGGCGGCCGGCGGCGCGGTCCTCACGGTGATCCGGACCGGTTCGCCGCGCAGCACCACACCGCCGCTGGTGGTCTCGACCGGGGTGAGGCTGTGCGCCCCCGCGCCGAGCGGGCTGCCCGGCCGGCAGGACCAGTCGCCGCCCCTCTCGACCCGCGCCTTGCAGACCACCGCGTCGCCGTCCCGGACCTCGACCGTCGCACCGGCCACCGCGCCCTCGCCGCGCACCTGCGGGCGGGCGTCGGAGACCACGGTGCCGTCGACCGGGGTCACGATCTCGGGCCGGGCGGCGCCGACGGTCAGCCGGATCCGCTGGTCGGAGACCTGCCCGGAGTCGGCGAAGCCGCCGGCCTGCACCAGCTGCGCCGCGTCCCGGCCGATCCGCAGCCGGGCCCAGCTCTCCCCGGAGGCGGCGTTGGTGGGGACGGTCCACTCCAGGGTGGCGCTGTCGGCGCCCTCCGGGATCTCGGTCTGCACCCGCTCGACGGGGTCGAACCGCCCGTTGCGGTCGAAGTCGATCCAGCCGGCCAGGGTGGCGGGCGCGCCGCTCACCGCGACCGGGACGGTGAGCCGGTAGTAGCGGCCGATCGCCGCCTCCGCCGGATAGCTGACGGCCGGGTCGGCGCCCTGGTACTCGCCGCGCCCGGGCTGGAGCTGCGGCGGTGCCGGGTTGGACCAGACACTGCGCCGCGCGGCGCCGTGGTCGAGCTGGACCAGCGGCTCGTCGGCCGCCCCCCGCGCGATGGCGGCGGGCCGCCGGGCGAGCCGGGCCGCAGTGGTGGCGTCCGCGCCGAGGAAGAGGTCGGAGAGCAGGTGGGAGGCGTTGCCGTAGCCCTGCGGGGCGGTCCCGACGCCCTCGTCCAGGGTGATGGTGGACGCCAGGTTCAGCGGCTGCGGTGCCGTGGTGGAGCCGGCCCGGGCGGTGGAGCGCTGCTCGACCCGGAAGACGGCGGTTCGGAACGTGCCTGCCAGTTCCAGGCTGCCCTCGGCGGCGGACCCTGCCGCGGCGTCGGTGCTGCCGTCCGCCCCGGCGGGGGCGAGGGCGTTGCCGTCGACCGTCCAGCCGGGCCAGTCGGTGCGGTTGACCAGGGTGGGGGCGCTCGGCGAGCCGCCGGTGAGCGTCAGCCGGGTCGCGGTGCTGGTGGTGCCGCCTTTCCCGGCGGCCATTCCGGTGAGTCCGCTGAGGTGCAGCCGGGGATTCCGGACCGGCCGGGAAAAGCCGAGCCGAAGGGTTCCGACGGTGCGCCAGGAACCATCCGTCTGCGGACGGTCCGCCGCGATCCGGAAGGCCTGTGCGGGATCTCCGGGCCGGACTCCGTCCGTATAGAGGGCGGCTGCCCGGCCTCCTCCGGCCCGGTCGGCCAATTCTCCCGGTTCGGCCGCGGCAGCCACGCCGGGAGCGGCGGAGAAATCGAGCTGGACGGCGAGACCGGAGGGCAGGACGGCGCGGTGCTCTCCCGACCAGGTGTCAGGGGACTGCTGGGCCGCGGAGAGCGGCGGGTTCCAGCCGATCAGCAGGCCGGCGGCCAGGGCCGCCGAAGCGCCGGCCGCCGCCGGCCGGAGCCTTCGCACCCCTCCTGCCCGGGCGCCGCGCCGGTGTGGGGCCGGGGCGGACAGGGCGGCGTCGTGGGGAAACTGTCGGCTCATCCGGCTCTCCTTCGGGATCGGCTGCCAGGGGCCGGTGGCCGGTGACCGGCGATCAGCGGCCGGCAGTCTGGGCACAAGATCTGACAAAACGGAATCACGATCCTGGGCCGGTCATACTGCGACACCTGTGCTCTTGGTCGCATCCCACCCGATTGGCGGTCATCCGACCGGCAGGACAGGATGTACCCGAAAGGGATGTATTTCATCCATTAGGCGGCATATCGAGGCGAATACCGGCGAATACCGGTGATTCCAACCGGATGCGGCTGTCCGGTACCTGACTATTCACCGGGCCGCCCTGTTCGAATTACCCGGCCGCTCAGTAGAGTCGGGGCCCGTGACTATTGACCCCGTTCTCGTCAAGAGCAGTTTCGCGGTCGTCGAACCCCAAGGCCCCGCCGTCGCCGGGTACTTCTACCAGCATCTGTTCGAGCACAATCCCGGTGTCCGCGGCCTCTTCGCCGAGCACCTGGACGAGCAGCAGGACCGGCTCTGGGCCGCCCTCGGCGCGCTGGTCACCCACCTGGAGGACACCGACACGCTGGTCGGCATCCTGCGCGACCTCGGCGCCCGGCACGCCGGGTACGGGGCAGCCGCCGACCACTTCCCCGCCGTCGGCGCGAGCCTGCTGGCCACCCTGGCCCACTTCGCCGGGGACGCCTGGACCCCGGAGGCCGAGGCCTCCTGGACCGCCGTCTACGGCGTCGTCGCCGACACCATGGGCGAGGCCCTCACCATCGCGCAGTCCGCCTAGCCGGGTCGCGGTGCCCTTCGACCCCGCGGTCATCCGCGCCAGCTTCGCGGTCGTCGAGCGCCGCGCCGACCACATGGCCAAGTACTTCTACGCCCACCTGTTCACCCACAACCCGGGGGTGCGGGCGTTCTTCCCCGCCGAGATGGCCGAGCAGCGGGACCGGCTCTTCGCCGCACTCACCCAGATCGTGCTGCGGCTGGAGAGTGCCGAACAGCTCACCGGATACCTCCGGGCGCTCGGGCGCGATCACCGCAAGTTCCAGGCCGCGCCCGAGCACTACCCCGCCGTCGGGGCCAGCCTGATCGCCGCCGTGCGGCACTTCTCCGGCCACTCCTGGACGCCCGAGACCGAGAAGGCGTGGACCGAGGCGTTCACGGTGATCGCCCAGGTGATGACCGAGGCCGCCGCCGACGTCCCGGTCGACGCCCCCGCCTGGTGGGAGGCCGAGGTGGCCGTCCGGCGCCGCGCCGCCGCCGACATCACCGTGCTCACCCTCGCCCCGATGCGCCCGTACCCGTTCGTCCCCGGCCAGTACCTCACCCTCAGCAGTCCCCGGGCACCGAGGGTGTGGCGCCCGTACTCGATCGCCAACGCCCCGCGGCCGGACGGCAGCCTCGACGTGCACGTCCGCCGGGTGGCCGGCGGGCTGCTCAGCACCGCGCTGGTCGACGACGTCGTCCCGGGCGAACTGCTGCGGCTGGGGCCCGCGCTCGGCGACGCCGTACTCGACCCGGGCTCGCACCGGCCGCTGCTGGCGGTGGCCGGCGGCACCGGCTGGGGGCAGACCCTGGCGCTGCTGGAACAGCTCGCCGCCGAACGGGCCACCCGCCACGTCACCGTGGTGCTCGCCGCCCGCTCGGAGACCGAGCAGTACGACCTGGCCGCCGCCGAGCGGCTGCTCGCCCGGCACGACCGGCTCCGGGTGCTGCTCGCCGCCCCCGCGCCGGGGAACAGGCGGGACGACGCGATCGGGATGGTCCACGACATGCTGTTGCGGCACGGCAACTGGTCCGGCTGGGACGTCCACCTCAGCGGGCCGCCGGACCTCGCCCCGGCACTCGCCGAGCTGCTGGCCGGCCTCGGCGCCGACCCCGGCCGGATCCGGCACGACCCGGTGCCGGTGACCTTCAACCGGACCCGGCCGCTGACCTCCTCCGACTGGTTCCTGGACCAGCGGGACGTGCCCTGGATCAACCGCACCGAGCTGGGCTGAGCCGCGGCGGCGCCGGAAACGGGAGAAGCCCCCGGCCGGTGGCCGGGGGCTTCTCTCTGGTGCGCTCAGCAGGATTCGAACCTGCAACCTCTTGATCCGTAGTCAAGTGCTCTATCCGTTGAGCTATGAGCGCAAGTGCCGGGCGGACCCGGTCTTGCGGGGTTTGGTGCGCTCAGCAGGATTCGAACCTGCAACCTCTTGATCCGTAGTCAAGTGCTCTATCCGTTGAGCTATGAGCGCTCGCCCTGGTGAAGGTGCCACCGGGGCGGTGCGGGGACAACATTACATGACCTGCGACGCGGGGCGAAATCGATTGATCCGGGCACCCCCGGGCACCGTGCCGGGCCCGCGCCGGCCCTGTCCGGGCCGCCTGCCGGAGGCACCCCGACGCATCCGGCCCGGACATGCGAAAAGCCCCGCCGACGTGAACGTCGACGGGGCTCGCGACTGGCGGAGGCTGAGGGATTTGAACCCTCGATGGGCTTTAAGACCCAAACCGCATTAGCAGTGCGGCGCCATAGACCGGACTAGGCGAAGCCTCCCCACATGAACCGCGCCCGCGTGGCGGACCCGCTCCGTGTGCCAGTGATGATGCCACAACCCAAGGGCTCGGCACCAACCACCGACAACGTTACTAGGCGGGTCGTCCCCGCCGCAAAGAAGAATGAGATACTGCCGTCTCCGGAGGAGCTGCCCTGAGCCGAGGAGACCTGTCGACGTGAGCAGCAGGCCGATCCGAGGCGCTGCTCGCCTCGCCGCCATACTCGACGCCCTGCCCGACGCGTTGCTGCTGGTGAACAGCAACGGGACCGTCGTCGATGCCAACAACGCAGCCGTCCAGGCGCTCCAAGCGCCCGGCACCTCGCTGGTCGGCATGGGCGTACTCGACCTCTTGCCCGAGTTCGACCCGAGCCGGATCCCCGGCTCGATGCGGCCGACCCCGCGCGAGGACGACGCCCTCGACCGCCCCGTTCGGATGACCGCCCGTCGCACCGACGGCACGACCTTCCCGGTCGAGGTCTCCGGCAACGACTTCGCCGACGACGGCGCCTCCGGTGAGGGCCGCGGCTACGCGCTCTCGCCGCTCGTCCCCTACGACCCGTACCGCGAGAGTTCCCGGTCCTCCTCCGGCAGCGACCTGCTCCTGCTGCTGGTCCGCGACCTCTCCAGCCGGCTCGGTGTCGAGGCGGAGCTGCGGCGCCAGCACAAGCAGACCGAGATGATCCTGCGCGCCGCCGCCGAGGGCGTGCTCGGCGTGGACCTCGAAGGCCGCTGCGTGCTGGTCAACCCGGCCGCCGCGCACATCCTGGAGTACCGGGCGAGCGAGCTGGGCGGGCGCGAGCTGCACCCGCTGATCCAGCACTCCCGGGCCGACGGCACCCCGCTGTCACTGGAGGAGTCCGCGCTGCTGGACACCCTCACCTCCGGGCGCAAGCACCGGGTGCGCGGCACCGTGCTCTGGCGCAAGGACGGCCGGCCGGTCACCGTCGACCTCACCACCGCCCCCGTCCGGGACGGCGACCAGCTGGTCGGCGCGGTGATGACCTTCACCGACCGCAGCCGCGAGCTGGCCCTCGTCGCCCGCAACGAACACCTCACCGCCGTCCTGGAGAGCGAGCTGGGCGGCGCGCTGACCGCGCTGCACCGGCGGATCGACGCGCTCGCCGCCGACCCGGCCGGCCAGCTCTGGCCCGAGGCCAACTGGACGCTGCGGCGGCTGGCCGACGAGTGCCGCCGGTTCGGCAAGCTGATCGACGGTGTGCTCGCCCACCAGCGCTCCGAGGCGGGCGAGGCTTCGTCCGGGTCGGGACCGGGCTCCGGACCGGGTGGTCCGGGCGACGGCAGGGACGGGGACAAGGGCGACGGCAAGGGCGGCCGGAAGGCCCCCGAGCGCGTCCCGGTCGCCCTGGACAAGGTGGTCCGGCGGGCCGTCGAGCACGCCGGCGAGCTGGTCGGCGCCGGCCGGGTGCGGTTCTCCGTACACGCCGCCGCCGTCGAGGTGATCGCCGACGAGCAGCGGCTCGCCCAGGCGCTGGCCCACCTGGTCGCCGACGTCAGCGGGGTGGCGCTTTCGCTGGACGCCCCGCCAGCCCTCCCCTCCCCCGGCCTGGCCGCCCCCGGGCCCGGCATCGCCGCCGGGGCGACGCTGCCGCCCACCGACGGCGACGCGCCGATGGTGGTGCTCGCCGCCGCCCAGCGCGGCGACGTCGCCCGGGTCGAGATCCGCGGCCCCGGCCGCGGCGGCAGCCCCGTCCACCTGCCGATCGCCCGCGCGGTGGTCGAGCGGCACGGCGGTGTGCTCCAGCCGCACGAACTGCCCGGCAAGGCCGGCACCACGTACGTCGTCGAGCTGCCGTTGGACCCGGTCGCGGCGAAGGCCGCCGCCGAGCGCGCGTCGGCCGAGGGGCGGTCGGACCGTCCCAAGGAGACCGACTCCGCCGTCCTGCCCGACCTGCCGGGCATCCCGCAGCTGCCCACCGCGCGGCACCCCGAGGACGACGCCGAGGCGGCGCCGACCAGCGAGGGCCCCAAGCCGGTGGCGGAGCAGCGGGCGGACGAGCAGCCCGCCGAGGAGCCGGTGGCCGAGCGGCGCGGGCGCCGCGGCCGACCGGCCACCGAGCAGCCGCCCGCGCCCCCCGCCGCGCCTCCCGCTCCGGCGGGTGACGCTCCCGCAGGAGCGCCCGACCAGTGGCCGCACGCCCCGGCGCGGGTCGAGCGGGCCGTCCCCGACCAGTGGCACGGCACCGGCAACGACCCCGCATACGGGCGTCAGGGCCTCGGCGGCCCGACCGCCCAGCCGACCGACCCGTGGGGCAAGGACGACGGAAGGTCCGGCACCGCGTACGCCGTGCCGGTCGACGGTCTCGACACCGCCGGCGACCGCCCGGAGAACCACCGCGCCGCCGAGGCGGGCACGGCCGGTCCGCGCGGCCCGCTCGCGCTCGGGCCGGCACCCGCGGCCGAGACCGAGGCCCCCGGCACGCCGGCGGGCGGGACTCCCGTGGACGGCACCCCGGCCACCGGCACTCCGGTCGACGGGTCCCAGGCCCAGGGGACCCCGGCCGACGGCACGCCGGTCGGCCCGGAGAGCGGCCAGGCCGACGGCGGCCAGACCCCGAAGCCGTCCCGGCGGCGCCGGGCGCTGCCGGCCAACGAGGACTCCTCCGGCGGGTTCGCCCTCCCCGGCGTCCCCGACCCCGGCACCGTCTACCCCGGTCTGGAGCACGCGCTGCCCGCCGGGCCCGCACCCGCGCTGCCCGAACCAACCGCCGCCGCACCGACCGGCCGCCGCCGCCGGCTGGCCGTCCCGCCCGGCCCCGGCGCAGAGGCCCAGGAGCCTTCCGCCCCCGGCGCCGCCTCCACCGCACTGGCCCCCGCCCGGCCCGCGCTGCCCGCCCCCGGGTCGGAGGGTCCGGCCACGGCCGGCCAGGGCGACGGACCGCGGCCCGTCGGCACCGGCCTCGCCGAGCTGGCGCCGCCGCGTCCGCTCCAGGCTCCGGGTGTGCCGGGT
Source organism: Kitasatospora sp. NPDC041988 (assembly GCF_055588525.1). NCBI lineage: Bacteria > Bacillati > Actinomycetota > Actinomycetes > Kitasatosporales > Streptomycetaceae > Kitasatospora > Kitasatospora sp. NPDC041988. The sequence goes on along the minus strand of NZ_JBVJCO010000026.1, from coordinate 93,081 downwards.
GGCCCGTCCGCCCTCGCCCCGGAGGCCCCCGCCCCGGCCCGGCCGGCCGGCGCGCCGCAACTGCCCGCCGTACCGGAGGCCCGGCCCGCGCCGCGGCCGATGGCCGAGCTTCCTGCCGCCGGTCACGACGACCCCGCCGAGCACCCCGCGCTGCCCGCCCCCGGCGGGGACGGCGGCCCGCGCCGCCTGCTGGTCTGGCCCGAGCCCGACCCGGCCACCAGGCAGGCCCTCCAGGACCGCGGCTACCACCCGGTGATCGTCCGCTCCCGCGAGGAGGTGGACGCCCAGGTCTCCGGCTTCCCCGCCGCGCTCTTCGTCGACCCGCTGACCGGCCCGATCACCCGGACCGCGCTGCAGTCGCTGCGCACCGCCGCGCTCAACAGCCGGGTCCCGGTGCTGGTCACCGCCGGCCTCGGCCAGGCCACCCGGGACGCCGCGTACGGCGCCGACCCGGCCGTCCTGCTGCGCGCGCTCGCCCCGCGCGACGGCGAGCACCACGCCCCGCGCGTCCTGCTGGTCGAGGGCGACCCGGACATCGCCGCCGCCATGATCAGCAGCCTGGAACGGCGCGGCATGCACGTCGAGCACGCCGTGGACGAGAACGACGCCGTCTCCCGGGCCAGCAGCGTGCAGCCGAACCTGGTGGTGATGGACCTCTTCCAGATCCGGCGCCGCCGGGTCGGCCTGCTCGACTGGCTGCGCACCAACGACCGGCTGCACCGCACCCCGCTGGTCGTCTACACCTCGGTGGACCTCGACCCGCGCGAACTGCCCCGGCTGCGCACCGGCGAGACGGTGCTCTTCCTCGCCGAGCGCTCGACCACCGCGGACGTGCAGTCGCGGATCGTCGACCTGCTCGGGCGGATCGGCGCCATGGGCGAGGCGGGCGTCCCGGCCGCCGGGTGAGCGCCGGCGGACGTGCCTGAGGGCCGGTCACCCCGTGCGGGGTGACCGGCCCTCAGCTGTACTCCCGGCCGACTCCGTCGGCTACTCCTTGCCGAGCACCGTGACGTCCAGCTCGTCCGCGGCGTAGTGGGCGCGGATCACCTTCTTGTCGAACTTGCCGACCGAGGTCTTCGGCACCGACTCGACGATCGCCCAGCGCTCCGGCAGCTGCCAGGAGGCGATCCGCCCGGCGAGGAAGGCGCGCAGCTCCCTCAGGCCGGCCGTGGCCCCCGGCCGCAGCACGACGGTGGCCAGCGGCCGCTCGCCCCACTTCTCGTCCGGCACGGCCACCACGGCCGCCTCGGCGACCTCGGGGTGGGCCATCAGCTGGTTCTCCAGGTCGACCGAGGAGATCCACTCGCCGCCGGACTTGATCACGTCCTTGGCCCGGTCGGTCAGGGTCAGGTAGCCGTCCGCGGTGATGGTGCCGACGTCACCCGTGCGCAGCCAGCCGTCCTCGGAGAACTTGTCCTCCGGGCGCTCCGGGTCGTGGCCGGCGCCGCCGTAGTAGGCGCCGGCGATCCACGGCCCGCGCACCTCCAGCTCGCCCGCCGCGACGCCGTCGTGCGGCATCCGCTCGCCGGCCGGGCCGATCAGCCGGGCCTCGACCGAGGCCGGGAAGATGCCCTGGGTGACCCGGTACGGCCACTCCTCCTCCGGGGTGAGCCCGCCGGGCGGCTGGGCGAAGGAGCCGAGCGGCGAGGTCTCCGTCATCCCCCAGGCGTGCACGACCCGGATGCCGTGGCGCTCGTCGAACCCCTGCATCAGCGACGGCGGGCAGGCCGAGCCGCCGATGACCACCATCCGCAGGCTGGAGGTGTCGTAGTCGCCCGCGTCCAGCTCGTCCAGCAGGCCGCTCCAGATCGTCGGCACGGCGGCACTGACGGTGGGCTTCACCCGGGCGATCATCTCGGCCATCGGCTTCGGCTGGAGGAAGCGGTCCGGCATCAGCAGGCCGGCGCCCGACATGAAGGCGGCGTGCGGGATGCCCCAGGCGTTCACGTGGAACATCGGGACGACCGGCAGCGCGATGTCCCGCGGGGTGAAGGCGAAGTTGTCGCCGGTGTTGACCTGGAGACAGTGCAGGTAGACCGAACGGTGGCTGTAGAGCACGCCCTTCGGGTCGCCGGTGGTGCCGGAGGTGTAGCAGAGCACGGCGGCCTGGCGCTCGTCGATGTCGGTCAGCCAGGGGTACTCGGCCGGCCGGCCGGCGATCAGCTCCTCGTAGTCGTGCACGGTGCCCGCGAAGCCCGCCAGCACCGACCGGTCGCCGGGGCCGCTGACCACGATGTGCTTGAGCGTCGGGCCGAGCTCCGGGAGGACGGCGGCCAGCAGGGGGAGCACGGTGCCGTTGGCGATGATCACGCGGTCGGCGGCGTGGTTGATGATGAACGACAGCTGGTGCGCCGGGAGCCGCAGGTTCAGCGTGTGCAGCACCGCGCCCATCGACGGCACCGCGAGGTACGCCTCCAGATGTTCGGAGTTATTCCACATCAGAGTTGCGACCCGGTCGTCCCCGGTCACTCCGAGCTCGTCCCGCAGCGCACACGCCAGCCGCGCGGCCCGCGCCCCGACCTCGGCGTACGTCCGGACCACCGGGCCAGTGCCGTCCCAGGTGGTGACCGTCGACCGCCCGTGGATGGTGGCCCCGTGGGTCAGGATCCGGGCGACGGTGAGCGGTACGTCCTGCATCGTGCTGAACACGGGTCCTCCTTGACCGGGCGGCACTGCGGCTGCGACTGCGGCGCCACTACTCGTCGGTAACGCGGGCAGTCGAGCCCGATTGTGCCTCTCCACCCTCCCCGATGTCAGCATTCCGGCTCCGTTGCACGGATCACGGATTCACCGCGGCACCCCGCTCCCCGCGCGGGGACGCCCGGGCGCATCCGGCTGCAGCACGTCGGGGCGGCAGGGGCGGGCGATACTGATGGGCATGAGTGGCAGAGATGAGGACCGCCGGGCCGACCGGGGGGCGGGCGGGTTCCGGGTGCCATGCCCCTGCTGTTCCGGCGGGGTGCGGATGCGGGCACGGCTGGGGGTGCGGGCGGACCGGTCGGGCACGGGGCACATCTCGGAGACCTGCCAGGACTGCGGGGGGCTCGGCTGGCTGACGCTCGCTCTGAAGGAGTAGCGGGCAGGCCGGGTGAGGCCGGGTCAGGCCTGACCGGGGCGGTAGAGGCGGACGCAGTGCTGGGGCTCCGGCGTGTAGGCCGGGTCCAGGACGTAGCCCTGTTCGGCGGCGATACGCACGACCTGCTGAGCCCCGGCCCCGCGGTAGGTGGCCAGGTTGATCTCGGTCCGGCGCGGCAGGAGCGGGGTCGAGGCGCCGGCCTGGGGACCGGTTCGGCGGGCCAGGACGCGGCGGATGTGGCGCTCCCAGGCGGCGGCGCTGCCGGTGAACTCGGCCCGGAAGACGCACGGGCCGACCGTCCAGCGGGCGCCCCAGCGGTTCCAGTAGTCCGGCTCGGGGCGGTTCGCCCGGAAGGTCAGCAGGGTGAGCAGGCCGAACACCGGCACGTAGACGAACTGCAGCACGAACATGAACGGCAGCAGCACGGCCGGGCGGGTCGGCCGCGGGCCCCACGGCGTGCCGGGGGCGGCCGGCGGGTCCTGCGGTCCGGGGGCGTACGCCGGGGCCGGGACGGGGAAGGTGCGGTGGATCCAGATCCGGTCCGGGTCGAGGACGGGCTTGCCCTGCCAGCCGTACCGTTCGGCGAGCCGCGCCACGCCGGCCGCACCGAGACCCCGGTAGAGGCGCACCGGGAACTTGAGGGACATCACCCGGGTGAAATCGTCGCGGACCTCACCGTCGCCGGCGGCGTGCTTCGCCTCGGCGGCGCGGATCCGCCGTTCGAGGATGGGCGTGAGGTAGCGCTCCCAGACCTCCGGACGGCCGGAGAGTTCGGCCTTCAGGCGGCGCGGCGGGATGAAGGTGCGATTGACCTTCAGCCAAGCGTCGGACTTGGGCGCGGACGGGCCGCTGGCCCCGCTCCAGAGCAGGATCACGAGCAGGGCGACCAGCGCGGCGATCCAGAGCGGCGCGTAGATCCACTGAAGGGTGAACTGGATCAGCACGGCGGTCCGGCTGCGGCGGGGCCCCGGGCCGAGGTGGCCGACGTCCAGGGGTGCGACAGGCGGCGCGGCGGGCGCGGGCGCGGGCGCGGGCGCGGGCCGAGCGGGCGTCGGCATTGGCATTGGCATTGGCGTGGGCTGAGCGGGGATCGGCTGCGCGTAGGGGGCGGGCTGCGCGTACGGGCCGGGCTGCGGGGTGCCCTGTGCGTAGGGGTTCGGCTGCCCGTACGGGTTCGGCTGCGGCACGCCCTGCCCGTACGGGTTGCCCTGCGCATACGGGTTCGCCCCGCCCTGCGCGTACGGGCCGGGCTGCTGACCCCCCTGCGCGTACGGGTTCGGCTGCGGCGCGGCGCCGTGCCCGCCCGCGCCGCCGTAGTACCCCTGACCTTCCGACACGCCCGTACCCCTCCCCGTGATCGAGCTCTGCCTGCTCGAGTCGACGGGACACCCTATCCGCCCACGGCTGCCGGGGCGTCAGCCCGCCAGCGGGGCGTCGACCTGATCGCGGTCGATGGTGAGCGTGGCGCCGCCGTACGTCTCCTCGACGTTGCCGTGGTACTGGTGGACGCGCTGGCGGTCGGCCCAGAGGTCGGGGGTGAGGGCACCGCCGCCGGCCGTGTCGGCCTGGTCGTTCCAGCGGGCGTACCAGAGGGTGTCGGGCAGCGGGGAGCTGCCGGCGCGGGCGGCGGCGGCGAGGTCGGCGATGCCGGAGTCGAGGCTGGAGTAGAAGCCGGACCGGTAGCCGGCGTTGTGCAGGCCCTGGGTCCAGCCGAGGGCGAAGTCGACGACGGCCTGGCCGCAGACCGGGTCGTGCAGCGGGTACGCCTCGATGTCGAGGAAGACCGGGCTGCCCTTGCCCAGCCCGACGGCCTTGAGGCCGCGGACCGCCTCTGCCGCCTCGTCCCGGCCCTGCTGGGCGGCCCGGGCCGGGTCGATGCGGCTCGGCTTGCCCTTGAGTTCGCTGCACGGCGCCTGGAGGCCGACGTGGACGGGGAGGAACCGCCAGCCCATCGCCCGCGCCTGGCGGACCCACTCGGCGGTGAGCCTCGGCTGGGCGCAGCCGCGCTGGGCGCCGCTGGTGTAGATGCCGAGCGCGCCGTACGGCGAGGTGCCGCGCCAGGCGCGGAGGGTGTCGAGCGGTGGGGCGGTGCAGGCGTCGAAGGCGGCACCGCTGTAGAGGTCGCGGGTGCGGACGTTGGGGGGCCCGGCCAGGTCGGGCAGGACGGTGGCCCGGATGCGGGGCACGGCGGCGGCCACCGGGGCGGTCGCCTCGGCGCTCACGTCCGTCCCGTCGATGGCCAGCAGGAGGACGAGGGAGGCGGCGGACAGGGCCGCCGGGCGGAGATAGCGCACCCGGCCTTGATACTGACGGACCATCGGACGAATGCGGCAACCGCGCCGCGGACGCCGGAGAAGCTCACCCTTTCGGTCGCACCCGTCCGCATCCGTCCCGATTTTTGTAACGAGCTTGCCCCCACCTGACTCCTTACGGCAAACTCGCCAGCATGCCCACGCCCCACCCCAGTGAAACCATCGCCCCGACGCCGGCCTCCGCCGTCGCCGAGGCCCTTGCCATGCCGCCCGCCCCCCAGGGCGAGCCCGCCGGCGAGCGGGGCAGCTGGCGACGAGGCGGGGCGCCCGGCTCCGAGACGCCACCAGGCACGGCCCCCGGCCGGCCCACCGGCCGGCGGTTCCCGAAGTTCCTGCGGCGCCCGATGGGGGACCCCCCGGCCGAAGGCTGGGGGAGGATCCCGGCGCCGCTCCTCTGTCTGGCCGCGATGTTCCTGGTCCAGCTCGGCATCGCGCTCTCCAAGCCGCTGTTCGGCCCGCTCGGGGTCAGCGGCACGACCTTCCTCCGGCTGGGCTTCGCGGCGGTGATCCTGCTCGCCGTCACCCGGCCCCGGCTGCGCGGGCGCCGTCCGCGCGACCTGGCCGCCGCCGGCCTGCTCGGCATGGCCTCCGCCGGAATGACGCTGCTGTTCGCCGGGGCGATCGACCGGCTGCCGATGGGCACCGCCGCGACCATCGAGTTCCTCGGGCCGCTGACGGTGGCGCTCGTCTTCGCGCGCCGGGCCAGCCACCTGGTCTGGGCGCTGCTGGCGGCCGGCGGCGTGGCGCTGCTGACGCTGCTCGGCGAGGGCGGCGGGTCCTCGCTGGACCCGGTCGGCCTGGTGTACGCCTTCGGGGCGGCCGCCTGCTACGCCGCGTACATCCTGTTCACGGACAAGGTCGGCGCCGCGTTCCAGGGCTTCCAGGGGCTCGCCGTCTCGATGACGGTGGGCGCGCTGACGCTGGCGCCGTTCGGGCTCGGCCAGGCCTGGGACGGGCTGACCGCACCCGGTGCCTCGCCGCTGACGCTGCTGCTCTCGGTGGCCGGGGTGTCCCTGCTGCTGCCGGTGATCCCGTACGCGCTGGAGATGACGGCGCTGCGACGGATGCCGCAGCGGGTGTTCAGCGTGATGGTGAGCCTGGAGCCGGCGGTCAGTGCGCTGGTCGGGCTGGTGGTGCTGGGCCAGCTGCTCGGTGCGGCGCAGCTGGCCGGGATCGGCTGCGTGGTGGCCGCCAGCGTCGGGGCCACGCTGACCGGTCGGCGCTGAGCCGGACCCGGCGGGGTGCGCGGGGGCACCGGGTGAGCGGCTGGTCGGCCGGGCGGCCTGCGCCGGGCGGCGGGCCGGCCGGCGCCCGGTGAGGCGCGGACCGGTCCCGGTCGGCGCCTCACCGACGAACGGCTACGGCCAGAGCAGCGTCCGAGACCACTCAGGGGTGCGGACCGGACCCGTCCGGGTGTAGCGCAGCCGGACGTGCCGGCGGTCCGCGTCGCCCTGCCAGAACTCCACCTCGTGCGCCCACAGCGTGTAGACGGCGTGCCCGGCGGCCACCGCGTCCGGGGTGGCCTCCAGACGGCGGCGGGCGACCGCGACCGCCTCGTCGTACTCGGCCAGGGAGGCCAGCGGCTCGCTCTGCCGGCCGACCAGCGCGCCGACCCGGGCGGCCGGGGAGCGGGTGGCGAACTCGGCGCCGGCGACCTGGTCGGCGGCGCGCTCGACGGTGCCCCGGACCCGGACCTGGCGGCCCAGCGGCGGCCAGTAGAGAGTGAGCGCGGCGGCCGGATGGTCGGCGAGCTGACGACCCTTCGGGCTGTCGGCGGCGGCCGAGAAGACCCAGCCGGTGCCGGCCGCGTCCACGTCGCGCAGCACCAGCACCCGGGCGTCCGGCAGGCCGTCGGCGTCGACCGTGGAGAGGGTGGCGACCTGCGGGTCCAGCACGCCGGCCGCGAGGGCGGTGGCGAGCCAGTCGACGAAGAGCGGGCCGGGCTCGGCCGGGGCCGCCTCGGCGTCGAAGGAGGGCAGTGGGCGGGCCATCGGCGGGCGGCCGAGCAGCAGCTCGGGTACGGACCTGGGCTCGGGCCTGGGCTCGGACCTCGGCGCCGGCCTCGACTCCGGTCCCGGTGCGGGCATGGCCTCGCCCGGGCCGGTCAGGCCCTCCTCCTCCGCTGCCATCGCGCCCTTCCCTCCGGTTGCCGCGGTCGCAGCCCCTCGCCGGACGGGCCGCGGGGGCCCGGGCGCGGGGTGCGCTGTCGGAGCGCAACCGTACCGCCGAGGGGTGACGACTCCGCGCGCGCCCTGGCTCGCCGGGGTCCGCGGGCGGTCGGGTCGGCGGCTGATGAAGCGGTCGGATCGGCGGTCGGATCGGCGGCCGATGACGCGGTCGGCACGACGGTCGATGACGCGGTCGGATCGGCGGCCGATGACGCGGTCGGGTCGACTGTCGGATCGGCGGCCGGGCCCGCGTTCGCGTCGGCGCCCGTGCCTGCCCCGGGGCCGGTGGACCCGGTCCGGGCGGGCGGCTCGGGCGGGCGGCCCCCGGCCGGCGCCGGCGCGTGCCGGAAGGACCGGCCCCCGGACGCACTCGTGGGCGGCACCGTCGATCGGTGCCGCCCACGAGGCCGGTTGGCGGTGACCCTTTCCGCTGCCCGGTCGTTCCCTGCATTTTTCGAGTCGTGTCGCTTCGAGCCCCGCCGCGAGTGCTCAGCTCACCCGCGGTCACCCACCCCCGGCGCCCCCGCCGGCGGTGGTACCCGTTCCGGTCAGTGGAAGACCGGGGCGAAGACGAGGTTGACGTTCTTGTTGGACTGGCCGGCCAGGATGACACCCGAGTTGTCCTTCACCGCGAGGGTGTTGGCCTGGTTCGAGGCGCCGGAGCCGGTGGCCGTCTGCTGGGTGGAGACGTAGTTGCCGTCGACCGAGCCGAAGACGTTGCCCGTACCGACGTTCGACACCACGCCGCTGTTGGAGCCGTCGTTGGCCGCCGCGCCGTTGTCGGCGGCGGCGGAGCCGGCCCCGGCGAGCAGCAGACCGGCCGCGAGCGGGGCGGCGACCAGAAGACCGGCCAGTCGGCGATTGCGGATGCGAGCCATGAGTTGCCTCCAAGAAAAAGCTGTCAATCGGGTATTCATGCATTGTGTGCGGGAGTTCGCCGGCCAGACGAACACCAGCAGGCTGCGACGCCGAGGGACAGACTTCCGCAACAAATCGACAAAGCACCACCTCCCAGCGGCAGTTTCGCCCGTTAGCGTGATATCCAGGGCGGCGAGGAATAACCGACGGCCCAACGGAAAACGCTTCGACACACCGCCACTGACCTGGGATTTCGCCCGATCGATGGCAGGCGTCGGCGCCATCGGAAACAGCGCACGGGGAGCATGCAGAGAACCCGGCGCACCACCTGGCGCGGACCTCCCGCAGTCACTCCTCCTCAAGGTGGCGCGACCGACCCATGTCGATATATCCAGCCATCCTGCGACTATTCCAACAATCTTATTTAGTCGACGGTGACGGCCTTCAGCCCGTGGCAGCTGCCGACGGGAAAATCCCCCGATCAGGGCGGGCAAAGCACGAAAAGCCGACCATCAGACCGCCTTCCCGGGATTGAGGATGCCCAACGGGTCGAAGACCGCCTTCAGCTGCCGCTGGAGCTCCATCGCCACCGGCCCCAGTTCGCGCGCCAGCCACTCCCGCTTCAGCAGCCCGACCCCGTGCTCCCCGGTGATCGTGCCGCCCAACTCCAGCCCCAGCGCCATGATCTCGTCGAACGACCGCTGAGCCCGGGCCGTCTCCTCGGGATCGGTGGCGTCGAAGATGACGATCGGGTGCGTGTTGCCGTCCCCCGCATGGCTCACCACCCCGATGGTCAGCTCGTGCCGCTCGGCGATTCCGGCCACGCCGTTCAGCATCTCGGCCAGCCGGGAGCGCGGCACCGCCACGTCGTCGATCATCGTGGTACCCAGCCGGTCCAGCGCCGGCAGCGCCAGCCGCCTGGCCTCCAGCAGCATGTCGGACTCGGTCTGGTCGTCGGCCGGCACCACCTCCGTCGCGCCCGCCGCCCGGCAGATCTCCCCCACCACCGCCAGCTCGGCCGCCGGGTCCGCCCCGTCGAACGCCACCAGCAGCAGCGCCTGCGTCGACTCCGGCAGCCCCATCTGCCCCAGTTCGTTGACCGCCCGTACGGACACCGAGTCCATCAGCTCCATCAGCGACGGCGCGAGCCCGCGCGCCATCACCTCACAGACCGCGTCGCCCGCCGCGTCCGCGCTCGGAAACTCCGCCGCCAACGCCAACTGCGGTGCGGGCGCGGGCCGCAGGGACACCACCGCCCGGACCACCACCCCCAGCGTGCCCTCCGAACCGACCAGCAACCGGGTCAGGTCGTAGCCGGCGACCCCCTTGGCCGTCCGGCGCCCCGTGGAGAGCAGCCGCCCGTCCGCCAGCACCACGTCCAGCCCGAGCACGTACTCGCTGGTGACGCCGTACTTGACGCAGCAGAGCCCGCCCGCGCCGGTGCCGATGTTGCCGCCGATCGTGCAGGACTCCCAGCTGGACGGGTCCGGCGGGTAGGCGAGCCCCAACTCTCCAGCTGCCCGCGACAGTTCGGCGTTCACCACACCCGGCTCGACCACCGCGATCCGGTTCACCGGATCGAGCTCCAGAATGCGGTTCATCCTGACCATCGACAGCACGATGCAGCCGTCGACGGCGTTGGCCGCGCCGGAGAGCCCCGTCCGGGCACCCTGCGGCACCACCGGGACGCGCAGCTCGGTGGCGGTCCGCAGGATGTGCTGCACCTGCTCGACCGTCTCCGGGAAGACCACCACCGCCGGGGTTCCGGCCTCGCAGAACCCCGCCATGTCGTGGCTGTAGGCGGCCATCACATCCGGGTCCACCGCGAGTGCGCCGGGCGGGAGCCCCTGTGCCAGCCGGTCCGTCAGATCACTCATCGCCGCCTCCGATCACCACCCGGCGCACGCCGTCCGGCGATACGCCGCTCTGCCACGCGCGCCGCCCGACGCCGTACGCCGCCCGGCGGCCGCAGGTGCCCGGACGCGGGCCGCGCGATCGCGCGCCGCCCTACGCCCCTGCCCGCACTCTGCCCGGCGGCCGGACGACCGGCAAGTACGCCGCTCCGGCCCGGCCCTCCGCCCGCCCGACTCCGCCGGGGCATGCAGCGCCCCATGCAGCGGCGCACGCAGCGGCCCCACGCAGCGACCCCGAGCAGCGGCGCCCGTCAGGCCCGGCGCAGTGCGGCCGAGGCCAGCGCGGCGAGCCCGGCCGCGCCGGTCGCGAGCGCGCAGAGCGCCGTGGGCCAGCGGGCGCCGGCCGCGTCGGCGAGGACACCGAGCAGGCCCGTCGACAGCACCAGGGCGGCGCTCTGCACCAGCGTCAACAGGGCCTGCACCCGGGAGAGATGGCCGACCGGAGCCCCGCCCAGGACCAGCGGCCCGAGGTGGCAGGCGAAGAGGCCCGAACCGGCTCCGGCCACCACGCCGCCGGCGACCGCCGCCACCACTCCGGGCGCCCAGGCCAGCACCGCGATCCCCGCCGACGCCGTGCAGAGACCGGCCGCCGCCCCGACCCCGGCCCGCCGCAGGGCGCCCCGCCAGGAGACCAGACCGGCCACCACCAGCACTCCAGCGCCCTGTCCGCCGGCCACCAGCGCGGCGGCCCCGGCGCCCCAGCCGTGCGTCCGGGCGAGCAGCGGCGCCAGCAGCGAGACCACCGGCAGCAGCGCCCCGGCGGCGGCCCCGGTCAACAGCAGCGCCGCCCGCAGCAGCGGGTCGGCCAGCGCCAGCCGGACCCCGTCGGCCGCCTCGCGCAGCAGCCCCGTGGAGTCCGCGGCCCGGCCCGGCCCCCGCCCGTCCTGCCCCACCTCGTCATCCTGCGGCCGGACCCGCAGCAGCACCAGCAGGACGATGCCGAAGCTCACCGCGTCCGCCAGCGCCGCCCCGGACAGCCCGCCCGCCGCGACCAGCACGCCGCCGAGCGGTGCCCCGAGCAGCGCGGCGATCTGCCCGCCCGCCTGCCGCAGCGCGAGCGCCCGCGGCAGCTGCCCGGCGCCCACCAGGCGGCTCGGCATCGAACCGCTCGCCGGGAGGTAGAACGCGTCCACCGTGCCGATGACGGCGGCCGCCGCGACCAACAGCCAGAGCGGCGTGCCCCAACCGGACGCGGCCCCCGCCAGCGCCAGCGTGGCGGCCAGCATCACCGCGTCCCCGGCGACCATCACCCGGCGCGCGCCGAACCGGTCCGCCACCGCGCCGCCCAGCAGCACCAGGACGGTGCGTGCCAGCGTGATCGCGGTCAGCACCAGACCCGCCGCACCCCCGCCGTGGGCGGAGGCGGCCCAGCCCAGTGCGAAGTAGAGCGCGGCGTCGCCCAGCAGGCCGGCCTGGGCACCGGCCAGCCAGAGCAGGTACGGCCCGGGGAGCGCGGTCCGCCGTACCGGTGCGGCGGCGGTGCCGGCGATGTCGGCGGTGCCGGCGGGCGTGGTTTCAGTGGTGGTCGTCCCCATGCCCGCCGACCGTAGGACCCTCGACCTGGTCGAGGGCAAGCCGCCGCCGGCGGCCCGCGTGAACTACGCGCGGACCACCGGCTCCTGGAGCTCCGTCACCCAGTCCGCCTGGGCGTCCGGGCACTCCAGGTACAGCTCCCGGGCGTACCCCGTGGAGCGGTAGCCGTTCTCGTCGATGAAGCGGGCCAGCGTCTGGAAGGCGCCCACCGCGTCGTCCATCGACCCGCGGTGCACGATGGTCGCCGCCTCGGCGATCTCCGGCAGGTCGACCACCGCGAAGCCGTACTCCCCCTCCCCGGCCAGGGGCGCCGAGACGGGGACCGCCACCCGGATCAGCACCGCGCCGTCCCCGTCCGGCACGTCCTCGTACCGGGCCAGCGACGGACCGGCCTCCGCCACCCCGGCCTCCGCCAGCCGGCGGCAGAGCTCGGCGAACAGCGGGCCGATCACCGGCCCGATGTCCTCCGGCTCGTAACCCGCCGCGACGGCCGTCAGCTCCGCAACCCGGACCGACGGCACCCGCTTCACCACCACGTCGTGCGCAGACATCGTTCCCTCGCTCTCGATCGTCCGGAGCCTCGCCTCGACCCGGGCCAGCCGCTGGGCGTCCGCCGCCATCGCCGCCGCGAGTTCGGCCCGCCGCAGCCGCAGCATCCCGCGCAGCTCGGCCGCGTCCACCCGGTCGTCCAGGACGGCAAGGACCTGCTGGAGCGTGAAGCCGAGGTCCTTGAGCGCGATGACGCGGTTGAGCCGGGCGAGTTGGGCGGCCTCGTAGGAGCGGTAGCCGCTGGCCGGGTCGACACGCGCCGGGCGCAGCAGCCCGATCGCGTCGTAGTGGCGCAGCATGCGGACCGACACCCGGCCGTGTTTGGCGAAGTCTCCGATGTTGAACATGATTCCTCCAGTGCAGGCCCTCACACCGTGTCATGGTCAAGCACCGCGTTCCGCCTCCCGGCGCCGGCCCCCGCCGCCGCCAGCCTCGCGCCGCCTCACTCGGTCACGTCGAACCCCCGCCGCTGCCCCAGCTCCCGCAGGCTGCGCTGCCCCGGGATGCCGTTCGCGTCCGAGCCCGCGTAGCCGAGGCTGCGCTGGAACGCCGCGTACGCCTGCACCGTCCTGGTGCCGAGCGAGCCGTCGACCCAGCGCTGCTCCAGGAACCCCTCGTCGGCCAGCGCCTGTTCGACGATCCGGACCTCGCCGCCGTAGGTCTGGTGCCCCTGCTCGGCACCGGGGTCGGTCCGCGCCGCCGTGACGATGTGGGCCAGCGAGACCCGGTTCGGCGAGGGCAGCCGGCCGAGCAGCCGGCGCAGCGACTCCTCGCCCGGAACGCCGTCCGCGGCGGTACCCGAGTAGCCCAGACTGCGCTGGTAGTCCTGGTAGTTGAGGGTGTCGGCGTCCCGCCAGTCCTCGTCCGGCCCGGATGTGTAGTGCGAGCCGTGCCCCGACGCCACCAGCGCCTCCCCCACCTCCCGGACCTGCGGGCCGTGGGCGCCGTACCCGTACTCCAGGCCGTTGATGGTCACCCGGTACCGGGCCGGCCCGCTGTCCGACCGCGGCGGCGGCAGCGGCGTGCCCGCCCCGCCCGCACCCGCGGCGATACCGGGCAGCACCACGTCCCGGAACTGCTGCACCCGCGCATCGCCGGGGCAGGCGGTGCCGCCGTCCGACCAGTCGGGGAAGAGCCGGTGGTACCCGAAGCCCGGGTCGTCCGCGCTGCGGCAGACCCGCACCGGGATCCCGTGCTCCCGGTGCAGCCAGACCCCGAGCGCGACCAGCGCCGCGACCTGCGCGTCCGTCCACGGATCGGTGTGCCGGTCGTTGCTGGCCGACTCGACACTCACCGCCCCCGTCCCGTCCGACCGCCGGTTGGCCCGCATGTTGGCGTCGGCCCGGGTCCGGGTGCCGATGAACTGGCCCACGCACCCGTCGTAGCCGACCCCGAAGTGCGACTCCAGATTGGTCGAGTCCCGCCAGTACTCGTACATGCGCCGCGGCGTCCACGGCGCCGCGATGCTGTGGAAGATCACCTGCGTCGGCACGATCGCCGGCTGCTCGTCCGACTCGGGCTGGAGCTCCATCTTCTCAGCGCCGGGGTACCAGGCCATCAGTCTCTCCTCGCCGGGCCCAGGGCGGTCTGCCCCTTACCCCCGACTAACGAGACCCCCGCCCCCACAAGAGGACGCCTCCGCCCCAAACCCCCCGTTCAGGTGAAACGGACACCCCCCACCACCCCCGGAAACACCGAGGGCGGGTGCCGACTCGATGTCGGCACCCGCCCTGAGCAGGTGGTTCTCCTACCAGCGGAGAGCGTGGGATTCGAACCCACGGTACGGGGTCACCGCACGACAGTTTTCAAGACTGTTCCCTTAGGCCGCTCGGGCAGCTCTCCAGGCGGAGGTCAGCCTAACGGGTCCGGCGGGGTTCGGTGCACCGGGTTTCGGGGGTGGAGGGGGGCGGTCAGTCGCCGACGCGTTCGGCGAGGGTGACCTTGGTGGTGAAGGTCTGGCCGTTGCGGGTGTACTCGACGTCGACGGTCTCGCCGGGCTTGTGGGTCCAGATCTTGCTGACCAGGGCGGGGCCGTTCTCGATCGGGCTGCCGCCGAGCTTGGTGATGACGTCGCCGGGCTTGAGGCCGGCCTTGTCGGCGGCGCCGCCGGGGGTGACGGCGGGGGTGCCCTGGATGTCGCGGGTCTGGATCTGGGCGCCGTCGCCCTTGTAGTCGTCGTTGCGCAGGACGTCGAGCTTGGCGTAGACCGGCTTGCCGGTCTTGATCAGCGTCTCGGCGACCCACTTGGCCTGGTTGATCGGGATGGCGAAGCCGAGCCCGATGCTGCCGGCCCGGCCGGTGCTGGAGGTGTTGGACTGGATCGCCGAGTTGATGCCCATCACCGCGCCGCTGGAGTCCAGCAGCGGGCCGCCGGAGTTGCCGGGGTTGATGGAGGCGTCGGTCTGCAGGGCGTTCATGTACGAGGACTGGGCGCCGGTCTCGTCGCCGGAGGCGACCGGGCGGTCCTTGGCGCTGATGATGCCGGTGGTGACGGTGGACTCCAGGCCGTACGGGGCACCGATGGCGATGGTGGAGTCGCCGACGTTGACCTTGTCGGAGTCGGCCAGCGGAAGGGGCGTCAGCTTGCCCTTGGGCGGGCTGTCGAGCTTGACCACGGCGACGTCGTAGCCCTCGGCGCGGCCGAGCACGGAGGCGTTGTAGGAGGTGCCGTCGGCGAACTTGACGGTCAGTTTGCCGCCGTTGGAGGCGGGGGCGACGACGTGGTTGTTGGTGAGGATGTGGCCCTCGGTGTCGAAGACGAAGCCGGTGCCGGTGCCGGACTCGCCGTTGCCCTGCGCCTTGATGGTGACGACGCTGGGCAGCGCCTTCTGCGCGATGCCGGCGACGGAACCGGGGGCGGGCTCGTTCTTGCCCGGGTTGCTGGCCTGGACGGGGGTGCTCCGGTGGTCGTCCGAGGCGGAGACGCTGCTGTCGTTGCGGTCGGCGATGGTGACGCCGAGCGCGCCGCCGGCCACACCGGCGACCAGGGCGACGGCGGCGACCAGGGCGATCAGGCCGCCACGCTTCTTGCGCGGGCCGCCGGGCTCGGGGGTGCCGGGGTACTCGCCCGGGTAGCCGAGCGGGCCGCCGGGGTAGCCGGGGCCACCGGGCGTGCCGGGGCCACCGGCCCCACCGGCGGTGCCGTCGTGCATGGCCCAGCCGCCGAGCGGCTGGCCGGCGCCGAACGGGTGGTGCTGGCCCGGGGCGGCGGGCGCACCGGGGGCTGCCGGGGCGCCGTACGGGTCGTGGCCGGGGGTGGCCGCCGCGACCGGGGCGACGGGCGCGGCCGGGGTCGCGTACGGGTTGCCGGCCGGAGCTGCGGGCGCCGGGGCCGCGGGAGCCGCGTGGGCGGCGGGCGCGGGCGGGGCGGGCGGCAGGACCGGCGGCGGGGCGTCGATGTAACCGGCGTCGGTCACGCCCGGAGCGGCCGGAGCGGCTTCCGGCGCGGGCGCCGGCGCCGGGGCGGGCGCGGCGGCCGGCTCGGGGGCGGTCACCTTGCTGAACGCCAGCGTCGGCGTCGACCCGCCGGCGGCCGGGGCGGCGGGCGTACCCGCCGCGGCGTCGGTCAGGGTGTAGTCGGCCTCGGGCGCCTCTGCGGGGGCGGGACCGGCGGACGCGGACTGCGCCGGACCGTCATGAGCGGGACCCACCACCCCCTGGCCGCCGGAGGGCTGCTCCCCCTGCGGCCCGGTGGACCCAATCTCGCGCTCGGTGCTCACGGACGACCTCCATAGCTGACAGGACCAACAACCATAGTTTTTCGCACACTCGATTCGATTGCCGTAAGGACCCTTCTGAAGAACTCATAAGAATCCTTAGCCCGGTCCGACAGCAGCCCCGTTTCGGTGCCCCCGACCGGCCCCCGACCGGCACCCCGGAGGGCGGCCCCCGCCGCCCTCCGCGGCGTCCCGCGATGCGGACCGCAGGCGCCTGGCCTTGGCGTACACCCCCGCGCCGGTTAGCCTGTCGCTCCAAACTGACACGCGGGAGCTTGGACCCACCAGGCTGAGAGTGCGCCGATCGACCGTACGCCACGGGCTCCGTGGACGGATCGTCGAGGGGGCGCAGACCGCCGGAACCTGTCCGGGTAATGCCGGCGTAGGGAGTATCGGCCATGCCGCCTGCTTCGCCATCCTCTTCTTCGGGCGCACCCGCGTCCAAGGATTTCTCCGGGTCGTCCCCTGCCGTCGACTCCTCGACCGCTCACTCCGACGCGGCCGCCCCCGTCTCCGGTTCCACCGCCGTGCTGGACCGTCCGGAGCGGGCCGAGCGGGTCGAGGCGCCGCTCGTCCTGGACACCGCGCCGCCGCGCACGCTCCGCTTCCGGGACCACTTCGCGCTCTGGATGAACCTGGGCGTGAGCCTGATCGGCTTCACCACCGCCGCCACCGTGCTGGGCGCGCCCGGCAGCGAGCTGTCGCTGGCCGCCGCCGTCACCGCGATCGTGGCCGGCACCGTGGTCGGCACGGCGATGCTCGGCGTGGCCGCGCTGATCGGGGCGCGCACCGGTGCGCCGGCGATGGCGAACCTGCGCGGGCTGTTCGGGACGCGGCTCTCGTACGTCCCGACCGTGCTGAACATCGTCCAGTGCATCGGCTGGGGCGTGTACGAGCTGCTGGTCATCGCGATGGGCGCGCAGACCGTGGCGCACACCGAGGGCTACCGCTGGGTGTTCGTCGTGCTGGCCGGTGCGGTGACGACCGCGCTGACCATCTGGCCGCTGGGCGCGATCGCGGTGCTGCGCCGCTTCGTCGCCGCGGCGGTGGCGGTCGCGATGGTGTACTTCACCGTCCAGCTGGGGCGCCACGGCGTGCCGGACCCGGGCGCGGGCAACTGGCACGGCTTCCTGAAGGCCACCGACGCGATGATCGCCGTCTCGATCTCGTTCGTGCCGCTGGCCGCCGACTACACCCGGCACTCGCGTACGCCGCGCGCCGCGTTCTGGGGCAGCTTCTCCGGCTACACCGTCGCCCAGGTCTGGTGCTACGTGCTCGGGCTGTTGGCGCTGCTGCAGTCCGACGGCGACGCCACCAGGATCTTCGACTCGTTCCTGGGCGTCTGGGCCGGCTGGTTCTTCCTGCTGGTCCTGGTGCTGCGCGAGACCGACCAGTCCTTCGCCAACGTGTACTCGACCGCGATGTCGGTCCACAACCTGCTGCCGAAGGTGGACCGCCGGGTGCTGACCGGCGGGACCGGCCTGCTGATCACCGTGCTGGCACTGCAGATCACCGAGTTCACCGACTCCTACTACGCCTTCCTGGGCCTGATCGGCTCGGTGTTCGTGCCGATGTTCGCGGTGCTGGCGGTGGACTACTTCCTCGGCGCCGGCCGGCGCGGCTGGAACCTCGCCGACGACGCGCCGTCCCGCTGGCTGATGCTGCTGCCGTGGGCGCTCGGCTTCGCGGCGTACCAGCTGATCGCGCCGACCGCGATCGCCGGCTGGTGGACGCACTTCTGGACCTCCGTCCAGGAGGCGCTGCACTTCACGCCGCAGGAGTGGACCTCGGCGTCGCTGGCCGGCTTCCTGGTGCCGGCCCTGGCCACCTGGGCGCTCACCCCACTGACCCGCCGGTCCGCGCCGGCCGGGACCCCCGCCGCCTGACCGGCAACGGCTCCACCGAAGACGGCCCCGCAGGTTGGGGCCGTCTTCGCTTTCGCGTCACTTCCGCCGCCTATCGTGGACGATGTGACCAGCCCAGACCTCTCCCCGGCAACGGCGCGCACCGCGCCGCCCGTCCAGGTGATCGCCCATCGCGGTTCCTCGCACGCACTGCCCGAGCACACGCTCGCGGCCTACCGCCGGGCGCTCGAAGAGGGCGCGGACGCGGTCGAATGCGACGTCCGGGTGACCGCCGACGGGCAGCTGGTCTGCGTGCACGACCGCCGGATCGGCCGGGTGTCGGACGGCCGCGGCACCGTCTCCGCGATGACGCTGGCGCAGCTGGAGGCGCACGACTTCGGCGCGTGGAAGACCGGCGTGCCGAGCGAGGACCCGGAGCTGCGCGGCGTGCTGCGGCTGGAGAGCCTGCTGGAGCTGGTCGCGGACTGCGGACGGCCGGTGGACCTCGCGATCGAGACCAAGCACCCGGTCCGTTTCCGGGGGCGGGTGGAGACCGAGCTGCTGCGGATGCTCGACCGGTTCAAGATCGGCGGGGCGCAGCAGGGCGACGAGCCCCGCGAGGGCGACCGCCCGCAGGCCCGGATCATGAGCTTCTCCTCGCTGGCCCTGACCCGGGTGGCCGCCGCCGCGCCGGAGTACCCGCGGGTCTTCCTGTTCGAGCGGATGCTGGCGCTCCAGGGCCGGCTGCGCCCCGGCGCGCCCCTGCCGGGCCGGGCTCGGATCGCCGGGCCGGGCATCGACCTGGTGCGGGCCAGGCCCCGGCTGGTGACGCGGCTGCGCGAGCTGGGCCACCAGGTGCACGTCTGGACCGTGGACGAGCCGGACGACGTGGAGCTCTGCCTGGAGCTCGGGGTGTCGGCGATCATCACCAACCGCCCGGCGGAGGTCCTGGCCCAGCTCGGCCGGTGATCCCGTTCCGGTCCGCACACACGCCCGCCCGCACGCACGCCCGCCGGCTGATCGTCGGTTGATCGTCCCGATAGGAACTCAAACCCTTCACGATCGTTTTGTGCCGGAGATTATCCGTTTTAACGACGGAGGGTGAGCGCTGAATCACCTGTCGCGTACCGAGGGTCGCGGGCCTTGAAATGTCCGCGCGGGATCGCCGCGCGGTCGTTTCCGACGCATTACCAAGGGGCATCCATCCCTCGGCATACGCTGAAGGAGGTCCGGGGGTGGCGTTGATGGTGGCGCGTGAAGTGCCGACTTCATCGACCATGGCAGTGCCGCACGGCCCATCGAGTGTCGGGGTCGCACGGCGCCGACTGCGTCGAGATCTGGGTGACCGGGAGATACCGGAACCGGTCATTGATGATGCTGTTCTGATCCTTTCCGAACTGCTGAGCAATGCCTGTCGTTACGCCCGGCCACTCGGCCCGCTGCCCGTGCTCGGCCGCAGTGCCCGCGCCGAGGTGGTGGACCAGGTACTGGTCGGCGTCCCCTCCGGGGCCGCCGCCGCACCGGGCACCAGGACCAAGGCCAAGGCGCAGGCCCAACCACAGGCTCAGCCGGACGACGGAGAGGCCGACGGCGGCGTCCTGGTCCGCTGGCAGATGCACGCGGACGGGATCCTCACCCTGGAGGTGACCGACGGCGGGGCGCAGACCCGGCCGTCCCCGGCCAGCCCGTCGCTGACCTCGCGCGGCGGCCGCGGGCTGAGCATCGTCGGCCAGCTGGCCAGCGACTGGGGCGTGCGCGACGCGCCCGGCGAAGTGACGGTGTGGGCGGCGCTGCCCGCCCGGGCGCGGCACGCCCGGCGCACCGGCGGTGATGCCCGCAGCGCCTGACCCTGGAGGACACCCCCGCCCCGCTCGGCGTCCCGGCGCGTGCCCACGTGCCGGGGGAACGTCAGTAGGCTGCCCGGAGCACAACACAACCGTCCCCGGGAGAGCCGCACCATGGGCAAGAAGGCCGCCAAGAAGGCGCCGCAGCGCAGCCAGTCCACCACCGCCGTCACGGGTGAGATCCCCGTGGTCGGGGCCCGCGAGAACTGCCCCTGCGGTTCGGGCCGCCGGTACAAGGCGTGCCACGGCCGGGAGGCCTCGCACGCCGTGCAGGAGCTGGTGCACCGCCCGTTCGAGGGCCTGCCGGGTGAGGCCGACTGGGTGGCGCTGCGCGAGCTGGTACCGGCCGCGACGGCGCCGCTGACGCTGGCCGCCGGGGTGGCCGAGGCCGCCAACGGTGACGTCCCGTCGGTGACGCTGGCCACCGTCCTGCCGCTGGCCTGGCCGGCGCTGCGCCGCCAGGACGGCTCGATCCTGCTCGGTCTGCAGACCCAGTCCGCCTCCGGCGACCTGAGCCGCGACCTGGCGGACGCGCTGGAGCTGGCGCTGGCCACCGAGCCGGGCACCCCGGTGCCGGCCCGCCGCACCGTCCCGGGCGGCCGCCGCCTGCAGGACCTGCTGGACCTCGACGCCGCCTTCGCGCCCACCGTGCACACCGGCTTCGAGTTCTGGCTGGAGGACGCCGAGACCGCCACCGGCGAGGTGGCCGCCTCGCTGGAGCGCGCCAACGCCTCGGCGATCCCGACCGAGAAGCTGGACAGCGTCGACTCGGCGTACTGGTGCGGCACCCCGGACAAGAACCACCTGCGCTGGGTGATGACCGTCCCGGAGGAGCAGCTGCTGGACGCTCTGGCCCGGCTGACCGCCGCCGACCGGTCCTCGATCGGCGAGGACACCCGCCTGGTCGGCTCGTTCCGCGCGCACGGCCTGACCGTCCCGGTCTGGGACCTGCCGCTCGCCATGACGGCCACCGACTGCGAGAAGCCGGCCGCCGAGTTCGCCGAGCGGCTCGCCGCGACGCTGGCCGACACCACGCCGCTGACCGCCGAGGAGCGGCGCGCCCGGGCAAACCTGGTGAACCGTCAGGTCACCCTGAACTAAAGGCGCCAGGATCCGGGTGATACGCGTCACATTGGCCGTCAGGACCGCAATTTCCTGGCTGTGAAGGCCTCTTGGAAATTGGCGTGGCCGCGGATCCTTGTTACTGTCTAAAGAGTCCGGTCGCTGGTGCATCCCCCGTCGCCAGCGGCCGGATCTTTGTTTTTCCGGATCACCCGGTTCGACCGCTCCCGGGGATCATCCGGTTCGACCGTGCCCGATCAGTACGCCGAGCGCCCGCTGTCCAGCCGGACCGTCGCCTCGACCAACTCGCCCAGCAGCGGCCCGACCTGGGGCAGCCAGACCCCGCCGTCGGCCGCCGGGCGGGGCGCCAGCACCCAGCGCACCCGGCCGCCCGTCCCGCCGCCGGGCGGCAGCGGCAGGAAGCCGCCCGTCCCGTGGTAGCGCAACGAGCCCGGCACCCAAGGGAGTTGGGCGAGCATCTCGCCGAGCGCATCCAGCGAGTAGGGGGCGACCAACAGCGCGTACCGGCCGGGCAGCGCCAGCACCGGGCCGAGCGGCAGACGCAGCGCGCCGAGGTAGGCGAGCGCCCGGGCGCCGGCCGCCGCCGGCAGGCTGACCGCCGAGACGGTCCCGCCGGTCGCGGCCAGGACCGGCGCGTCCGGGCTCTGCCGCTCCCACCACCACCGCACCATCCGGGCGTCGGTGGTGGCCGCGAGCAGCGGCGGGTCGTGCGGGTGGGCGCCGGGGACGGGGCAGTCGGGGTCACCGCAGGAACAGGCGCCGCCGAGCACCAGTGTGCCGGGCACCACGGGCCAGCGGTGGTCGACTGCGGCCGCCAGGGCCTCGGCCAGCCGGGCGGCCCGGGCCTCCGAACGGCTGTTCCTCGGGTTCTCACGCATGGCGCTCGTTCCTTTCCGTGACCGCTCGGTTCGCTCCGGGCCCGCCGGCCCGCGTCGGGATACGCCGCACCGGCCCGGAAAAAAGGGGCGGGAGGGCACGACGAGCGGCGTGGCAGCGGTGGAGCACGGTGTGGAGCACGACCTGAAAAGGGCCGCGGATTAGAACAGCCCTTGGAACGAGAATCCCGTATGCGACCGGATGGACGCCGCCCGGGCGCGGTTGGTTCCACCGTACGAGTGAGAGACTTCCGGCCAGCCCGGCCCACGGGCGGCGAAAGCATACGATCCGGACGGCCACCGGAGCCGTCCTCACGGTTCTGCCCGTTCTCCGGCCGCTCCATGCCCTCGGCACCGACCGGCGCCCGCACGAACGGAACGCGCCCCCCGAGCGGACTCCGGGGGAGGCGGAACCGGCCACCCGCGTCGTCACGGATCTGGACATGCCCCGAATGGCCTGTGTAGAAGTGGTGGCATTGCTGACGATCAATGACGAGTAGTAGCGAATCGAGGCGAAACGCGCCCTTTGGCCGTCCTCGCTCCAACCGGCCGTACCTGGGGGTTCCGCATGACACGTACCACCGCGTCAGGAGTGGCGGCATGACCGAGTCCCACCCACCGTCGACGTCCTCCGAGCCGGGCGAGCCCTGCGGCGCCAGCGGGCTCTCGGTGCTCGACCATCCGGGCTTCCCCGGCCCCGTCACCGGCCCCGCCGGGGAGCAGACCGGCCCCGCCGACGAGCTGACCGGACCGGCCGGGGAGCTGAACGACCCCGCCGGCGAGCAGGCCGGCGTCACCGAGGCCCGCACCGCGCCCCCGTCCGGCGTGCAGGACCGTTTGGCCGGACTGCTGTCCGATTTCACCAGCCTGCACGAGCACACCGAGCTGCTCGCCCGCGCCCGCGGCCTGACCGCCACCCTGGACACCGTGCTGGCCTCCGGCACCGCGCTGCTCGGCGCCAGCCGCGCCCTGCTGGTCACCGCGCTGCCCGGCGGCCCCAGCCAGCCCATCGGCCACGGCCTGGACCGCGCCAGCCTCGGCTCGCTGGAGACGGTGCCGCCGGACCAGAGCCTGGTCGCCCGGCTGCTGCGCGAGCACGACCGCCCGGCCGAGCTCGCCTCCCACGACCTCGCCGACGACCCCGCGGTCGGCGCCCGGCTGCGCGAGCTCGCCGCCCACCTCGGCCTCGGCGGCTGCTACGGCCTGCCGCTCGCCACCGAGGAGGAGGGCCCGCTGGCCGCCGCCCTCTGGTTCTACGACGAGCCCGCCGGGCCCACCGAGCGCCAGCGCGAGCTGGCCCGCCGGTACTGCGAGGTGGCCGCCCCGCTGCTGGCCAAGCAGCTCGACGCGGAGAAGGTCCGGCGCACCACCGAGGCGCTGCGCCGCGGCCTGCTGCCCGACCGCCTCCCGCAGCCCGCCGGGCTCAAGCTGGCCGCCCGGCTCGTCCCGGCCGGCCTGGACCACTCGGCCGGCAGCGACTGGTACGACGCCATCCCGCTGCCGGACGGCACCGTCGGCCTGACCGTCGGCAGCGTCTCCGGCGACGGCCCCGGCGCCGGACCGGGCTCGGCCCCCGGCGCGGCCGCCGCGATGGGCCGGGTCCGGGCGGCGCTGCGGGCGTACGCGGTACTGGAGGGCGAGGACCCGGTCTCCGTCCTCGGGGACCTCGAACTGCTGCTCAAGACCACCGAACCGGCCCGCAGCGCCACCGCCGTCTACGCCTGGGTGGAGCCGGAGGACCGCCGGATCACCCTGGCCGGCGCCGGGCACTGCCCGCCGGTGCTGGTCACCCGGTACGGCGCCGAGTTCGTGGAGACCTCGCTCTCCGCGCCGCTCGGCATGCTCTCCTGCTGGGAGGCCCCGGGCGTCGAGCTCACCGCCGAGCGCGGCGACACCCTGCTGCTCTACACCGAGGGCCTGGCCCGCCGCTGCGGCCCGACCCTGCACGCCGGGCAGGCCAACCTGCGCCGGGCCGCCGCCGACGCCCCGCGCGACGTGCGGATCGACCCCGACCGGCTCTGCGCCCACCTGCTGGCCGTCTGCCCCGACCCGGACGCCGGGCGCGCCACCGACGACCTGATGCTGCTGGCCGCCCGCTTCGGCTAGGGCTGCCCGAAGGCCTGTCGGCAGCTGTCACGGCCCCGAACAGGCGAGCGGCCGGGCGTCCGTACCATGGACGCACGGCCGCCCATGCGCGTCGCGATCCGACGCGGCCCGGGCGGCACCACGCGCAAGGAGGCGACGTACGTGACCGAGGACCGCACCCCGGCGGTGGCCGAGAACCCCGAGGCCGCCGGCGGCGACGAGACGCCGAAGTTCAAGGGGGGCCGCAAGAACGGCCTGTACTCGGAGATCTCCGACGAGCTGGCCGCCTCGATGAAGTCCGGCTGGGCCGACACCGAGCTGCACGGCCTCACCCCGGTCGCCCAGGCCCCGTACGCCGCCGAGCGCCGCGCCCGGCTCTCCGCCGCCTACCCCGGCGAGCGCCTCGTCGTCCCGGCCGGCAACCTGCGGGTACGCGCCAACGACACCGACTACGACTTCCGCGCCGCCAGTGAGTACGTGCACCTCACCGGTGACCAGACCGAGGACGCGGTGCTGGTCGCCGAGCCCACCGGCGACGCCGGCCACGAGTTCGGCCTCTACCTGCTGCCCCGCTCCAACCGGGAGAACGGCGAGTTCTGGCTGGACGGCTACGGCGAGCTCTGGGTCGGCCGCCGGCACAGCCTCACCGAGCAGCAGCAGCTGCTCGGCCTGCCCGCCCGCGACGTCCGCAAGGCCGCCGACGAGCTGGCCGAGCGGGCCAAGGGCGGCGCCGTCCCGACCCGCATCGTGCGCGGCTACGACGCGGGCCTGGAGGCCGCGCTCGCCGAGGTGCTGGACGCCGACAAGGACGCCGAGTTCAAGGAGTTCCTGAGCGGCCTGCGGCTGGTCAAGGACGAGTGGGAGGTCGGCGAGCTGCGCGCCGCCTGCGCCGCCACCGTCAACGGCTTCACCGACGTGGTCCGCGAGCTGGGCCAGGCCGTCGCCACGTCCGAGCGCTGGATCGAGGGCACCTTCTGGCGCCGCGCCCGGGTCGAGGGCAACGACGTCGGCTACGGCTCCATCTGCGCCGCCGGCCCGCACGCCACCACCCTGCACTGGGTGCGCAACGACGGCGAGGTCCGCCCGGGCGAGCTGCTGCTGCTGGACGCCGGCGTGGAGACGCACACCCTCTACACCGCCGACGTCACCCGCACGCTGCCGATCGACGGCCGGTTCAACGAGCTCCAGCGCAAGATCTACGATGCGGTCTACGACGCGCAGGAGGCCGGCATCGCGGCCGTGAAGCCGGGCGCCCGCTTCCGCGACTTCCACGACGCCTCGCAGCGCGTGCTCGCCGAGCGCCTGCTCGCCTGGGGCCTGCTGGACGCCTCGGCGTACGACGTCGAGAAGGTCCTGGAGCTGGGCCTCCAGCGCCGCTGGACCCTGCACGGCACCGGCCACATGCTCGGCCTGGACGTCCACGACTGCGCCCACTCCCGCACCGAGGAGCACGTCGACGCACTGCTGGTGCCCGGCATGGTGCTCACCGTCGAGCCCGGCCTGTACTTCCAGCAGGACGACCTGACGGTGCCCGAGGAGTACCGCGGCATCGGTGTCCGGATCGAGGACGACATCCTGGTCACCGCCGACGGCAACGAGAACCTCTCGGCCGGCCTCCCCCGCCGCGCCGAGGACGTCGAGGCGTGGATGGCCTCGCTGGCCTGAGCCCGGTGACGACGGCGACGGCCCGGCTCCCCCCCGCGGCGGGGGGAGCCGGGCCGTCGCCCCACGGGGGTTGCAGGTGGATCCGAGAATTCTTCCCACGGCCTGCGAAAGGCGCCGTGACCAGGGAGAACCTGCTCACGGCGCCTCACCGGGCCTGACGGGCGGCTACTGGCCGACCACCCGGACCGGGGTGCTACGGGTGCCGACCGTGGTGAACGGGCCCTGGTCCGGGATCACCAGCGCGTTCGCGGTCACCGGCATCACCCCGGCACCGTCCTGGCCGGTCAGCTTCATCCGGTACTTCACCGTCACGCTCTGCCCGGGAGCCAGCGCGAAGGCACCGGCCGTGGTCGGCTTGCCCGCCGCCGGCTGGGCGATGTCCAGGGTGGTCCAGGCGGCACCGTCCTGGCGCTCCATCGTCCCGTGCACCGCCGGCTGGCTGCCGGCGTAGGCCTCCGCGAACACCTGGGGGACGACGGCCCCGTAGGTGGTCTGGCCGGTGTTCTTGAAGGTGACCGAGAAAGCCACCGGGCTGCCGTCGTTCGGCACCTGCTGGCCCGTCACGAGACCGTCGACGGTGACCGCGACGGCCTGCTCCGCTGCCGGCTGCGGGGCCTGACGGCCGCTGAGGTCGATGGTGTCGAGGATCGACACCAGGGCCGGCTGGTACTCCGCCTTGAGACCGTTCGCGACGATGTAGACCTGGTCGGTCTTGAGTCCCCACATCTGTGCGGTGAACTCGTCCCCGGGCTTGCAGGTGACCTGCCACTGCGTCTTGTTGATCGGCCGCCCGGCCACGATGTCGCGGCTGCGCACCGGCGTGCCGACCTTCATGGGACCGTCGGGGACGTACGGGTGGCCCCAGACCGGGCAGTAGGGCTGGTGGCTGAAGCCGTCCGCTGCCTCCAGGTCGAACGCCGTGGGCCAGATCGCGTGTTCGGCCTCGTCCGCGGTGAGGTAGGACGCGATCTGCACGCCGTAGGGCACGCACGACTGCTCGGCGCCCGCGGGTGCCCCCGGGCTCAGGACGCACATCTTGGTGTCCGCCGGGGCCGGCGGCACCACCTTCCACCCCGCCGGGACCTTGAACTTGACGCCACGGAAGGTGTACGAGACCGGGGCCGACTGCGGCGGCGCGCTGCTGGTCGGGGTGGAGGGCGACGTGGCGGCACCGGCCGGCCTCGCGGGCTTGTCCTCCTCCTCCGGGTCGGCCGCCGGGGACGAGCTGGCGGTCGTGGCTGCCGTCGGGCTCTGTGCGGGCGTCGGCTCGGCGGTGGGGCTCGGGCTCGCCGTGACCGTGGCGGTGACAGTGGCAGTGACGGTGGCGGCCGGGCCCTGGTCCTCCTGCCGGGCGACGGAGTCACCGCGGAACCCGAGCACGCCGAACGCCATCGCGGCGGCCAGGCCGAACAGTGGCACGGCGGCGATGTACACCGGCCGCAGCCGGCGCACCCGGCTCTTCGGCGGGGCGGACTGGCGGAGGCTGTGCGCGGTGATCTGCGTCGCGCGGGCGTTCATCGCCTCGCGGAGCAGCTGTTCCATCGGGGTGTCGTCCGGCCCGCCACCGTCGCCGCCGGATCGGCGGGGAAGTTTGTCGGTCATCGAACCTTCTCCAGATGCTTTTCCAAGGCGTCCAATGCCCGGCTGGCGGTGGACTTCACGGCACCCCGGGAGAGCCCCAGGGTCTCGGCTATCTGCGCCTCCGACAGGTCCGACCAGTAGCGCAGCACGAGTACCTCGCGCTGGCGGGGGGTCAGCTCCTGCAGGGCCACCAGGACCCGCCGGTGCTCGTCGTTGAGCACCGCGTGGTCCTCGGCCGACGGCGCATCGGCCTCGTGCGGAGGAACGTACTCGCGGGCCGTCTTCCGGCGCCGCAGCATCGACCGGGCACCGTTGACCACGGAGGTCCGCAGGTACCCGAGCGCGTTGTCCAGGTCCTCCAGCTGCTCCCCGTGCCGCTGGTAGAGCTGGGTGAAGGCCTCCTGGACCACGTCCTCGGCCAGGTCCTGGTGGTCGACCAGGAGGACCGCCATCCGCACCAGGCCCAGCCGGTGCGCGTGGTAGAGGTCGGTCAGGGTCGGCCGCTCCTCCTCGGCCGCCTGCTTGCGCCCCCCGCGAAGCAGTCGGAAACCCGAACGCCGTTGTGCCGCCTCCTGCTCCGGGCGTGCGCCGACCGTCGCGCCGACGGCCTCCTGAGCGCCGAAGAAGAGAACGGCCAGCCCGGCGAAGGAGAAGCCACGGCCCCTCCCGGGTCCCGCGATCGGCCCGATGGCCATGGACATGTACGGTCTGCTTTCCCCCAGGACGGCATCCGGCACCAGCCGGCCCGTCAGGACCTGTGATCAAGATCGTGATCTGCGGGAATCCTGCCAGTACCGCTCTTCCGGCTCCGGACGCCCCCCCATATCGATGGACGTGCGGCGGCGCCCGGGGTTGCAGTCGTCCTCGGAGAAAATCCGCACTGGCCGCAACGGCTACACTCACCGCCATCCCGCCACCCGTCAGCAGGGGGTTCCCCATGGCCGAACAGCAGCCGCCCGACCGGCAGACGACCGGGCCGGTGGCCGTCGCGATCGGGCGGCGGCCGGAGCCGGTCCACGATGTCGCGGTGTACGCCTTCGACGGCATGACGCCGTTCGAACTCGGTGTGGTGGTCGAGGTGTTCGGGCTGGCCCGGCCCGAGCTCAGCGGACTGCTGGCGGCGCCCTGGTACGGGTTGAAGGTCTGCGCCGACCGGCCGGGAACCGCCCTGCACGCCGTCGGCGGCTTCTCGCTGACCGCCCATCACGGCCTCGACGAGCTCGCCGCCGCCGACACCGTGGTGGTCCCCGGGGTGCCGAACGCCTTCAGCGGCGAGGTCTCCCCCGGGCTGGTCGCCGCGCTGCGCACGGCGCACGAACGCGGCGCCCGGATCGTCTCGATCTGCTCGGGTGCCTTCGCGCTGGCCGCCGCCGGCCTGCTGGACGGCCACGAGGCCACCACGCACTGGCGGTACGCCGAACTGCTCCAGCAGCGCCACCCGTCGGTGCGCGTCAACCCGGATGTCCTCTACGTGGACGGTGGCTCCGTACTGACCAGCGCGGGCAGCGCCGCGGGTATCGATCTCTGCCTCCACCTGGTCCGCCGCGACCACGGCGCCAAGGTGGCCAACAGCGTCGCCCGCCGCTTCGTGGTGCCGCCGCACCGGGACGGCGGCCAGGCCCAGTTCATCGAGGCCGCGGTCCGGCCGGTCGAGGAGGAGGACGACGGCATCGCCCGGTCCATGCAGTGGGCGCTGGACCACCTCTCCTCCCCGCTGACCATCTCCCTGCTGGCCCGCGCCGCCCGGATGTCCGACCGCTCCTACCTGCGCCACTTCACCGCCCGCAACGGCACCAGCCCGATGCGCTGGGTCGTCACCCAGCGCATCGCGGCCAGCCTGCCGCTGCTCGAATCCCCGGACGGCTCGGTGGAGGAGATCGCCACCGCCGTCGGCTTCGAGAGCGCCGCGACCTTCCGCCACCACTTCGGCCGCGTGATGCGCACCTCCCCCACCGCCTACCGCCGCAGCTTCGGCCGCGGGGTGGCCTGAGCGCCGGACGCCGTGCCGACCCGCCGGGACGTTACGCCGGCCCGCCGGGACGTTACGCCGACTCGCCGGTGCGGAAGGCCGCGTTGGCGAGCATGGCGTCGTGCAGCCACTGGGCGAGGCCCGGGGCGAGCTGCTCGTAGGTGGCGGTGAACCGCGGGTCTGCGACGTACATCCCGGCGATGCCGCGGTGGATCTCGAAGGTGCAGTCGTAGAAGTTGTCGCAGATGTGCTGCCGGTGGACCTCGGCGAGGTCCATGGCCGGGCCGCCGTCGGCGGGCTCGCCGGCGGTGAAGGCCTCGACCAGGCGGGCGTTGAGCGCGTCCGCCTCGGCCTTGATCCGCTCCCAGTCGGCCTTGCCGTAGCCGCCGGTGCGCTGCTGGGACTGCGTCCAGGCCGCGGTGTCGCCCCAGCGCTGCTCGGCCTCGGTCTCCCACTCCTCCTTGTAGGACTCGCCGAAGAGCTCGAACTTCTCCTCCGGGGTCAGCTGGATGCCCATCTTCTCTGCCTCCATGGCGTGTTCGACGGCCGCGGCCAGCTCCTGGAGGTGGGCGATGCGGTCGGTCAGCAGCCTGTGCTGGCGCCGCAGGTGTTCGCTCGGAGTGACCGAGTGGTCATCCAGGATGGCCGCGATCTCTTCCAGGGGGAACCCGAGTTCGCGGTAGAACAGGATCCGCTGCAGCCGGTCGAGGTCAGCGTCCTGGTACCGGCGGTAGCCGGCCGGGGTACGGCCCCCGGGGGACAGCAGTCCGATCTCGTCGTAGTGGTGCAGGGTACGGACGGTGACTCCGGCGATCTTCGCCACCTCACCGACCGAGTATCCGCCGGTCATACGAGTTGCTCCCTTCTTGCTGACCACGACCCTCCCGCCTCCCGTTGCGTGAGGGTCAAGCCCAGTGTCACGGGCCCCGCGTGCACCGGGGGCCATCAGCCCCGTGCGACTCTCCGAGCAGAGGGCCGTACCACCGCCGCAGGTTGGACGAAGCCGCCTATTGTCGGGCCGGGACGGCAGCCAGGACCATGGGCGCCATGACCACCACCTCTGCGCCCCTGGTACGACGGCTGGCCGCGGAGGCGGTCGGCACGACGGCGCTGGCCGCCGTGGTGGTCGGCTCGGGCATCCAGGCCGCCGCGCTCAGCTCCGACGGCGCCGTCCGCTTCCTCGTCAACGTCGGCGCCTCGGCGTTCGCCCTGGCGGTGCTGATCGAACTGCTCGGCCCGGTCTCCGGCGGGCACTTCAACCCGCTGGTGACGGCGGGTGCGTGGTGGGCCGGCCGCCGCAACGGCGGCGGACCGGCGCCGACCCTGCGCGAGGTGGGCGCGTACGCCGCCGCGCAGACGGCCGGCGCGGCGGCCGGGACGGGCCTGGCCAACGTGATGTTCGGGCGGCCGTTCGCCGAGCCGTCCGGGCACGGCCGGGACGGCACGGCACTCTGGCTCGGCGAGGTGGTGGCCACCGGGACGCTGATGCTGGTGGTGGCCGGGCTGGCCGGCAGCGGGCGCGGGCGGCTGGTGCCGGCGGCGGTCGGCCTCTGGGTCGGGGCGGCCTGCTGGGCCACCTCCTCGGGCGGGTTCGCCAACCCGGCGGTCACCCTCGGGCGGGCCCTGACCGACAGCTACACCGGGATAGCGTTCGGCTCCGTGCCGGGCTTCGTGCTGGCCCAACTGACCGGGGCGGCGGTCGGTCTGGCGCTGGCGGCGGTGCTGTTCGGCCGGTCCCGGGCGACCCGGCCCACCGCGGTGCCGGACGACGCGCGCGACCTCGTCGCGGGCTGACGCGGAGGCCGGTGACGCGAAGGCGGGCTGACGC
This sequence comes from Kitasatospora sp. NPDC041988, assembly GCF_055588525.1. Classification (NCBI taxonomy): domain Bacteria; kingdom Bacillati; phylum Actinomycetota; class Actinomycetes; order Kitasatosporales; family Streptomycetaceae; genus Kitasatospora; species Kitasatospora sp. NPDC041988. Next base: position 62,182 of record NZ_JBVJCO010000026.1, on the reverse strand, counting down.
CGAGCCGGGTGAGGCCTGCTTACGGAGCCGTCCCCACCAGCGGCCGCTCGCGCCGCCGGCCCCCCCGGCCGCGGGCCGCCTCGCCGCCCCCGCGGTGCGGACGGCGGGTCCGCCGGGTGGGCCAGAGCAGCACGTACCCGGCCGAGACCACGACGAAGGCGAGCCGGACGAGGCCGCGCGCCGCGTCCGACGGGATCAGCAGCGTGCCCCCGTACAGCGCGGCCAGCGCGATCCAGCTCCACCACGGCACCAGCCGCTTCTGCCCGACCGCGTCCCAGAGCAGGGTGCCGAGCAGGATCGAGGCGGTGTAGTAGGTGTAGACGCTGGGGTCGAGCAGGATCCGGGCGTCCGCCCCCAGCAGCACGACGGCCGGCCAGCGGCCGCGCCAGACGGCGATGCTGCCCAGCCCCAGGCCCAGCGCGAACTGGGTCGGCCGGTCCCACCACGGGGTCGCCGGGTCGGTCACCCCGAACCAGCGCAGCGCAGAAGCCGGCTGGTTGGGGATGGTGAACTTGGCGGCGGCCACCGTGTCCAGATTGCCCAGGTAGAACGGCAGCCAGGCGACGGCCACCAGCCCGCCGAACCACAGCGCGGTACGCAGCCAGGCCGGCCGCGGCAGGGCGAGGACCAGCGGGGCGAAGGCCAGCGCCCACGGCTTGGAGTCCACCGCCAGCGCCAGGTAGACCGCCACCTGGACGGCCTTGCCACGGCTCAGCGCGTGCGCGGCGAGGGTGGTGAAGAAGAGCGCCAGCACGTCGTCCATGTGCGCGAAGCGGACCGAGACCTCCACCCACATCGGGATGAACGCCAGACCGGCGATCAGCAGCCGCTGCTGGAGCCGGCGGTGGTTGGTGCCGGTGCCGAGGTAGTACCAGGCGGCGGTGCGGCCGACCAGGACCAGCATCACCAGGCCCAGCCCGGACATCGCCGCCTCGGCCAGCACCTGGCCGGTGTGCGCGGCGAACGGGTCGAAGAGCCGGGCCACGGCCAGGCTGACCGGGCCGATCTGCAGCTCGGGGTGGTGGGCGTAGAGCGAGAGCCCGCCGTCGGCCTGGCCGCTGAAGAGCAGCTCCTCGCCCTGGCGCAGGTAGTGCCAGGAGAAGCCGCCGCTGGGCTCGACCAGCAGGAACCAGAGCACCGTCCAGGCGACCAGCAGGACGTGGTGTCTGCGGAGCGGCAGGCCCGCGATCCGCCCGGTGGCGGCCTCGTAGTCGGTCCTGACCCGTGCCGAACGTGCTCCCCGCACCCCTGTACCTCTCCGCGCCGGTCCGCCCCCTTCGGCCGGTCATCCTATTTCACCCGGTGAAACGGAAACGCCCCTCGGGTGTCCGGCGGACGGACACCCGAGGGGCGCTCGGGCGGTTCGCCCGGGCCCTGCCGGATCAGCCCTGCCGGATCAGCCCTGCGCGGCGGACTTGCGGCGGCGCAGGACCACGAGGGTGCCGGCACCGACCGCGAGGACGGCGCCGCCGGCGATCGCGATGGCGGTGGTGTCGTCACCGCCACCGGTCTGGGCCAGCGCCTTGTCCGCGTTGTCGGCGGCGGTCTTGGCCTTGGTGACGGCGGCCGGGGTGAGCTTCGGCGCGGTCACGGCCGGGACCGCCACCGGGAAGTCGATCGGCTGCTGCACGTCGCTGCTGCTCGTGGCCGGGGCCGGGGCGGAGCTGGTACCGGCCCCGCTCGGCGTGGTGGTGGCCGACGGCGAGGCGGTGGCGCTGCCGGTGGCCGTCGCGGACGGCGAGGCGGTGGCGGTCGCGGTGGCCGTCGCGGACGGCGAGGCGGTCGCGGACGGCGAGGCGGTGGCGGTCGCGGACGGCGAGGCGGTGGTGGTCGCGGACGGCGAGGCGGTCGCGGTGGCCGTCGCGGAGGGCGAGGCGGTGGCGGTCGCGGACGGCGAGTGGGTGGCCGTCGGGCTCGGCTTGCCGGTGGTCGGCTTCGCCGTGGTGGGCTTGCCGGTCGGGCTCGGCTTGGTCTCGCCAGCCTTGATGGTGAAGCCGGCGCCGCGGATGCCGTCACAGCTGAAGTGGCCCTCGCCGACCGGCTCGTGGGTCTTGTCGTCGAGCTGGGCGGAGAACACCACGGGCACCACGCCGGCCTTGCCGAGCGGGGCGTCCTTGGTGAAGGAGACCCGGACCTTGATGGCGAGGCTCTTGCCCTGGTTGACGACCTGCAGGGCGTCGTCGGCGACGTTCCCGTCCTGGCCCACGCCGCCGAGCAGGGTGAGCACCGCGTCGTCGTCGGAGTCCCCGCCGCCGGGGGCGACCGAGCCGGGCAGCCACTGGCCGCCGGGCAGCTGGTACTCGACCTTGAGGTCGCCCGCCTCCAGGCTGCCCTCGCGGTTCTTGAACTTGAGCAGCGGGATGAGGGCGAAGTCGTGCTTGGTCGAGTTGTCGATCTTGAAGGTGAACTCGCGGGCGTCACCACCGGCGATGAAGGTGTCCGGCACGCCGTGCACGGACAGGTCGAGGCTCTGGTGTCCGGCCTTGTCGGCCTGCGGCGCGGCCGAGGCGGACGGGGAGCCGGTGGTTCCGACGGCTGCGGCACCCTGGGCACCGGCCAGCACCATCGAGGACGCGAGCGCGGCGGCGCCGGCGAGGGCAAGACTGCGACGTATGGACATGGGCAAGGAAGACCTCACGAGAGTGTCCGGGCGCGGCCCGGGGGCGCGGCAGGGCAGGGCTGTCCGAACAGCAGTCCCCCCGCGAAGCTGAAAGTCCGACGGAGACTACCGAAGGAGCCACCCGTCCCGGAAGGCGGGTGCCACGCTTCGCACACACCTCCGCCCACGCCCTGTCCGATTGACCCAACTCCATCATCGTGCATGGCTTTTGCGCCCGACCGCCAGGTGACCGCAGGGTGACCGGTACACGCCCGGCGGGGCCGTCCCGAACAGGCGCCCGGCAGAGCGCCGCGGCAGGGCAAGCGGCAGGGCAGGCGGCAGGCCGCCCTGCCGGGCGCGCGGCTCAGCCGGCGAAGAACGACTTGGCGGCGACCAGCGCCCGCTCGTCCTTCAGCACGTCCCCCGGGCGGGTGCCGTTGCCGAGCAGCGCGCCGGCCCAGCGCATGCCCATGTAGTCCGCGCAGAGCCGCAGGGTGCCGATCAGCGGCTCGGCCTTGTCGGGCTCGGTGGCGAGGGCGGTGACGGCCCAGAGGGTGCCGCCGGCCATCCGGGCACGGAAGTCCGCGCCGGGCACCCGCAGCCAGGCCGACCAGTGGTCGAGGTAGAGCTTGGCGTTGGTCGGCAGCGAGTACCAGTACAGCGGCGCGACGAAGACCAGGTCGGTCGCGGCCAGCGTGGCGTCCAGCAGCGTGCGCTCGTGCCCGGCCGGCTCGCGGAAGCCGCCGTCGCCGGTGTGCCGGCGGTCCTCGAACGGCGGCAGCGGGTGGTCGCTCAGCCGCAGCCAGCGCTGCTCCGCGCCGGCCGGCAGGCTCGCCTCGGCGGCGATCCGGGCGAGCTGCTCGGAGTTGCCGCCCTCCCGCGAGCCGGCGACCAGGAAGAGGAAGCTGCGCGGCACTTCGGCAGCGGCGTGCTGTTCGGACATCGGGACCCCCGTGGTTCTGTCGGCTCGCGGAGAGCTCGCAAAGAGCCCGAGTCTACGACTCGGCCGGCGGCACCTGCCGGTCCGTGTACAGGTGCAGCAGGTCACCGAGCGTCGGGTCGCGGCGCAGGCCCTGGTCGGCCAGGCCGAGCCGGGCGGCGACCCGGCGGGAGCCGGCGTTGTGGGTGTGGATCCAGGCCGCCACCGGCACCTGGGGCGAGTGCCGGTGGGCGGCGGCGATGGCCGCCCGGGACAGCTCGGTGGCGTAGCCGCGGCCCCAGTGTGCCGGGTCCAGCCGGTAGTAGAGGTTCCAGAAGCCGGAGTCGGGCTGGAACGCGACGCCGCCGACGCCGACCACCGTGCCGTCGGCGGGCAGCCGGGCCGTCCAGTAGCCGAGTCCGCCCGACTCCCAGCGCCCGACGGCCCGTTCGATCCAGGCCCGGGTGGCCTCCTCGTCCCGGTGGCGCCCCTCGGGCACGTGGCCCCAGGTCCGGGGGTCGGTGTTGATCCGGAACAGCGCGGCGAGGTCGTCGGCGCGGACCGCGCGCAGCTCCAGCCGGTCGGTGCGGACCAGCCACGGCTCGTCGGAGCGGGGTTCGTGCGTGAGCGTCACGCCGCGATCGTAGGCAGCCGGTGCGGCGGCGGGCACCGGGTTTTCGCGCCCGGTCGCGGGATCCGGGGGCCGCCAGAGGTCGTGCGCGCGGCGGGAACCGTCAGAGAAGCCCTACGCCGGGAGCCCGGCCCGGCGGCGGGCGACGGCCGCGACGGCCGCCCAGTCCTTCTCGCCGTCCCCGTGGGCGAGCGCGTCGAGGAAGGCGTCCCGCAGGATGCTGCCGAAGGGCAGCGGCACGTGGGTGTCGGCGCCCGCGGTGAGCGCGAGGTTGACGTCCTTGAGGCCGAGCGGCAGCCGGAAGCCGGCCGGTTCGTAGCGGCGCTCGGCGACCATCGCGCCGTAGCCGGAGTAGACCGGCCCGGGGAAGAGCGTTCCGCTGAGCATCCCGATCAGGTCGGCCGGCCGGACGCCGTTGGCCTCGGCCAGGCTGCACGCCTCGGCCATCGACTCGATCGCGCAGGCCAGCAGGAAGTTGGTGCTGATCTTGGCGGTGTTGGCCTGCGGCGGGCGCTCGCCGAAGTACCACGTCCGCCGGCCCATCGCGGCGAGCAGCGGCTCCGCGGCGGCGAGCGCCTCGGTGCTCCCGGCGGCCAGGATGTCGAGCTCGCCGGCCGCCGCCACCGGAGGCCGGCCGAGCACGGGCGCGGCGACGTAGCGGAGGCCGTGCTCGGCGTGCAGGGCCGCGGCGCGCTCCGCGAGCGCCACCGAGACCGTGGCCATGTTGACGTGCACGGACGCCGCGGCGCCGGCCAGCAGGGCCGGGTCGAGCAGCAGCCGCTCGACCGCGTCGTCGTTGGCGAGCATGGAGACCACCGCCTCGGCGGCGAACACGTCGGCCGGACCGTCGGCGGCCTCCGCGCCCTGGGCCACCAGCGCGGCCACCGACCTGGGCGAACGGTTCCAGACCCGGACGGCGTGGCCGGCCCGCAGCAGGCTGGCGGCCATGCCCTGCCCCATCGCGCCGAGCCCCACGAACCCGACCGTCGTCCCGGACATCGCACTCTCCCGTCCTCGCCCGGTCGCCCCGTCGTCCGGCCACGATCCGGCGCGCCCGACTGTACGTCAGGCCGGCCCGGCGCCAGGGTTCACGCGCGCCGGGACCGGACGCACCGCCCGCTCAGGCGACCGCCCGCTCAGGCAGGGCGGAGACCGCGGCCAGCCCCGCCTCCAGTTCGGCGATCACCCGGTGGCGCAGCAGCTCGTACTGGGCCTGGAGCCGGCCGGGGCGCTGCGGGCGGGCGACCGGCCGGCCCGGACCGACCCGCTCGTCCGGGCCGAACTGCTCGCGGGTGAGGTCGATCTCGACGCCGGTGGCGAACCGGTTCCACCAGTGCAGGTCCGTCCGGACGCCGCCGACGTGCACCTCGCCCATCATCAGCTCGCCGCCCAGCAGGTCGTGCAGCACCATCGCCGTCACCCCGCACTGGCCGCGGGCGGGATTGTCGGGACGCCAGTGGGCCAAGTCCTCGGGCGCACAGGTGTCGACACCCCAGGAGGAGCGGATCGCACGTTCGATGTCGTTGAGGGTCCACGCCGTCATACCGGGAAGCCTGCCACGCGCCACTGACAGCGGCACCCGGCTTTTCAGTCGGCCACCCCCTGTTCTGCGCCGACTTTCTCGATCTTCACCCGTACGAGCAGTTCGCCCGGGACGCCGTTGCGGGCCCCGTACTGCTCGGCGCGGTGCTCGCCCATGTACCGGGCGGCGATCCGGGTGGCCCAGGTGCGCACTTCGGCCAGGTCGTCGCTGAGCCGGGCGGTGCCCTGGACGAGGACGTAGGAGAACGGGGGCCGCTCGTCGTCCACGCAGATCATCACCCGGCCGTCGCGGGCCAGGGTGCGGCCCTTGACGGTGTCGGCACCGGTGTTGAAGAGGATCTCGTCGCCGTCCAGCAGGAACCAGACGGGTGCGACGTGCGGGCGGCCGTCGGCCCGGGTGGTGGCGATCTTGGCGGTTCGGGTGCCGGCGGAGAGGAAGGAGCGCCACTCGGCCTCGGTCATGTGTGCCATGCGCTCATCCTGGCCGCTGCGGTGCGGCGCCGCGCCGGTTCCGGGCAGGACTCCCGGTCCCGGTTTGCCCGGTACCCGGTGCGGGCGGGCGCGGCGGCCGGTGCGCCGGGACGGTCGGGGGCCCGCTCCGGCGCGGCGGCCGGCTGCCCACCGGCCTCCCGCCGGCCGTCCGCTACTTGGCGAGCTCGGCGACGCCTGCCTGGGCGAACTGCTCGTCGAGGTCGCCGCTGGGCGCGCCCGCGACGCCGATCGCCGCGATCGGCGCGCCCTTGGCCTGGACGGGGGCGCCGCCGGCCAGGAACAGCGTGCCGGGGATGTCCTTGAGGTTCGGCGCCTGGGCGAGGCGCTTGGCCAGCTCGGAGGTCGGCGCGTTCCAGGAGACGGCCGTGAACGCCTTGCGCTCGGCGGACTCCGGCGACTGCGGGCCGGCCCCGTCGCCCTTGAGCAGGACCCGGGTGACGCCGTCCCGGTCCACCACGGCGACCGAGACGTGCTGGCCGGCCTTGTCGGCCGCGTTCAGGGCGGCCTGGGCGGCCCTGGTGGCGGCCTCGATGGTCAGACCGGTGGTCTGGGTGAGGTTCTTGTTCTGGGTGTCGGCCTTCACCGCGGTGGCGGCGGCCGGGGCCTCGGTGGTCTCGGCGCTGGCCGAGACGGCGCCGACGGTGGCGGCCGCCAGCGCGGCGGCGGCGACGGTACCGGTCAGCACGCGGGTGCGCACGGAGGTCTTCTTCATGGTCCAGCTCCTCGTCGATCGGTCGGGGGCCACGGCCGGAACCAGGGGGACCGGATCGGGCTCGGCGGCTTCGGTACCGATCCTCCGGCCGCGGACCCCCTCCCCACATCGGCGGTCCGGCCGCCGCCCGCGCGCATGATGGATGACGGACCCGTCAACCGATCGGCTGATGCGTGCCCCGGCCGGACGGGTCACCATCGAGGGATCGGCGCAGGTCAGCCCGGGCCGTGCGCGGGCCGGCGCAGTCCGGCCCCGGCCGGGGGAGTCCTGGCCGGCCCAGGTGGCGCGGCAACCGCCGCAGTCGGAAACCGGAGTGAGGAGCGAGCACGTGGAGCAGCCCGAGCCCGCCGCCGCGCCCGGAGCCGCGCCCACCGCGCCCGGAGCCGCCGCCGGTGATCTCGACGCGGGCCGGCTGGCCGTCCTGCTCGACTCCGCCTTCCTGCTGCTGCTCGCCACCTCGCTCGGCCGCTACCTCAGCCACCACCCCGGCAGCCCGCGCATCCCCTGGGTGATCGGCCTCGGCCTCGCCCTGGCCGTCGCCCAGCCGGCCGGCTCCTGGCTGGCGCACCGCCGCCCGCCCGCCCCGGGGCAGCGCCGCCGGCTCTGGCCGCTGGCCCTGGTGGTCGCGCTCTGGGTGGTGCTGGTGCTGCTGGCGCCGAGCTTCGCGTGGTGCGCCGTCCCGCTGGTCTACACGGCCCTGCGCACCCTGCCCGCCCGGGCGGCGATCCCGCTGGTGGCGGCGCTCACGCTGCTGGTGGTGGTCGGCGAGGTCCGGTTGGGCGGCGTGGACGCCAACCTGGTCCTACTGCCGCCCGCCGTGGCCGCGCTCGCCACCGCCGTCTTCCTCTTCATGGAGCGGCAGGCCGAGCGGCAGCGCGCGCTGATCCGCGACCTGCGCCGCACCCGGCGCGAACTCGCCGCCACCGAGCGGCGGGAGGGCACCCTGGCCGAGCGCGAACGGCTGGCCATGGAGATCCACGACACCCTGGCGCAGGGCCTCTCCAGCCAGCAGATGCTGCTCCAGGCCGCCGACCGCACCTGGGACGCCGACCCGGTGACGGCCCGCACGCACGTCCGCACCGCCGCCGAGGTGGCGGCCCGCAACCTCGCCGAGGCCCGGCGCTTCGTCCACGACCTCGCGCCCGCCGAACTCGCCGACGGCCGCACGCTGGACCAGGCGCTGCGTTCGCTCGCCGAGCGGGAGTCCGCCGAGAGCGGGCTGCCGGTCCGCTTCCACCTGGACGGCGCCGCGGTGCCGCTGCCGGCCGCCGCCCAGTCCGCGCTGCTGCGGATCGCCCAGGGCGCGCTGGCCAACGTCCGTGAGCACGCGGGCGCCTCGGCCGCCGGGCTGACGCTCTCCTTCCTCGGCGACCAGGCCGTCCTGGACATCGCCGACGACGGCCGGGGCTTCCGGGCCGACGAGCCGGCCGGCGGTGCCCGGCCGGACAGCGGGCGCGGCCACGGACTTCCCGCGATGCGGGCCCGGCTGCGCCAGCTCGGTGGCACCCTGACCGTCGAGAGCACCCCCGGCGAGGGCACCGTCGTCTCGGCCGCCATCCCGCTGGAGCCCCGACGAGCACCTCTGGAGCCCCGATGAACGAGCGAGCGACCGGGAGACGCGCATGAGCACCGCCCCCGCGACACCGCCGGTCCGCCTGCTGGTCTGCGACGACCATGCCGTGGTCCGGGCCGGCCTGCTGGCGCTGCTGGCCAGCGCCGGGGACATCGAGGTGGTCGGCGAGGCGAGCAACGGGGAGGAGGCGGTCGCGCTGGCGGCCCGGCTCGCGCCGCAGGTCGTGCTGATGGACCTCCAGCTCGGCGAGGGCATCGACGGTGTGGAGGCCACCCGCCGGATCACCGCCGCGCCCGGCGCTCCGCACGTCCTGGTCCTCACCACGTACGACACCGACGCCGACATCACCCGGGCGATCGGCGCGGGCGCCACCGGCTACCTGCTGAAGGCGGAGCGGCCGGAGGAGCTGTTCTCCGCGGTGCACGCGGCGGCGCGCGGCCGTACCGTCCTGTCGCCGCCGGTCGCCTCCCGGGTGATGGCCCAGATGCGCGCTCCGGTGCCGCAGCTCACCGAGCGGGAGCAGGAGATCCTGGCCCAGCTGGCGCAGGGTCTGGGCAACCGGGAGATCGCCCGCGCACTGTTCATCAGCGAGGCGACGGTGAAGACCCATCTGGGCCGGATCTACGACAAGTTGGGCGTGGACACCCGGGCCGGCGCGGTGGCCGTGGCCAAGGAGCGCCGGCTGCTTCGCTGAGGCCCCGCGCCCTCCTCTCCGCCGCCCCGAACGGGCGTGCGGAATGTCGGATTCCGGCCACCCGGACGGGTGACGCCGGGTGCGGAGCGGCATGCCGCCGGTGCACTGTCGAGGCCTCCCGGAGGGCCGATGACGGCCGGTCGGACGCCTGCGGCCCGCCCCGGATCCCCGCTCCGGAGTTGTGGATGTTTCGTGGATCCCGATATTGACAAACCAACCACTCGGTTTGTTAGCGTGGTGATCAACGACGCCTCCGGTGACAGGGGGCTCGCCGAGGCCTGTGCGGACGACCCTCGCCGGAGGGTGGAGCCAGGGGGGGGGACGGCGGGGGGCCGGGGAGTCGGGGGGAGCGACGCGCGCCGAAGCCGTGCGACGAGGCGGTGCGGAGCGTGTCCGGGGGGACTCGCTCCGCGCCTCCCCCGCCCCACCCCGCACCGTCGCCCCGTCTCATCCCATGGCACTCCAGAACGGGCAGCACACCTCCGGCAGCCGGGCCGAGCGACCCGAGGATCCCGGCACTTCGGCCCCGCCGTCCGACCACCGGTCCGACCGGGCCACCCCCGGCGAGACCGCCGTCAGCCGGGCCTCGCCCAGGTCGCCGAACTCCAGCGCGAGCCGGTAGCCGTCCGGCGTGGTCGCGGCGAGGCCGGGCCGTTCGCGGCCGGCGTTCACCGAGGTGACGGTCCAGCCGCGCCGCCGCCACTGCGTCTCGACCATGTCCGGCAGCGCCGCCCGGCGGGCCGCCGAGACGATGGTGACGATGTCCCGGCTGCGGCCGACGTACCAGTGCACGGCCGCGTCGTCAGGACCGGACCCGGGCACCGGCAGCCGCGCACCCGCCCGGGCGGCCCCGTGCCGCCAGGTCAGCCGCGGCCGGACGGCGTCCAGCGAGTCCTGCAGCAGACGCTCGCAGCGTACGGCCGCCGCCGCCTGGTCCACCGCCCCGGCGTGCGCGGACGGGCCGGACGGCAGGGCGGACGCCGTCGGCCGCGGCCCGACGGGAGTCTCGACGTTCACTTCGGCACCACCTGGCTGCACCGGGACCTCCGTCTTCTCCCGGCGTTCAACCCGGGAAGGGATTCCGTTCCTCCGCACTCCCCTGGACGGCCGCCGTGCCGCGCCAGTTCCACGGCCGGCGCACCGGCCGCGCGACCGGCCCTCCGGGAGTAAACTGCACCGAGTAGTGCAATCTTAGGCGAGGAGAGACCGTCCGATGACCCCTGGGACCTCAGCGACCTCCGGAGCACCCGCGCCGGCCACGGGCTCGCGCCGGATGCCCGAGAAGCGGCGGGCCATCGCCCGCGCGGCGAGCACGGTGTTCGGCCGCGAGGGCTACACCCGGGCCAGCGTGGACGCGATCGCCGCCGAGGCCGGCGTGTCCAAGCGCACCATCTACAACCACTTCGGCGACAAGGAGAAGCTGTTCCTCTCCGTCGCCCTGGAGACGGCCGGCGAGCTGACCGAGATCATCGCCGGCCTGGCCGACCGGCATCTGCACAAGATCGTCGACCTGGAGGCCGACCTCACCGCCTTCGCCCTCGACCGCGCCCGCGCCGTCCTCGACGCGGGCGACCACTACGCGCTCGGCCGGACGATCCGCGCCGAGGCCGGCAACATCCCGACCGAGGTGCTGAACGCCTGGCTGGACGCGGGCCCGCTCGCCTCCCAGCGCGACCTCGCCGCGCACTTCGGCCGCCTCGCCGACCAGGGGCTGCTGCATGTCGAGGACGCGAAACTGGCCGCCACCCAGTTCACCCTGCTGACGTTCAGCGGCGCCGCCGACGCAACCTTCTACGGCGCGATCCAGCTCCCCGAGGCCGAGCTGACGGCCGGCGTCACCGCCGGCATCAGGGCGTTCCTGCGCCTCTACGGCTGACGCGGCCGCCGTCGTCGGGGGGGGGGGGGGGGGGGGGGGGGGGGGGGGGGGGGGGGGCGGCCCCCCCCCCCCCTCTCGCCCCACGCCCCCCCCGAAACGCCCC